>JBILBB010000051.1:0-7070 GCA_044353955.1 Candidatus Planktophila sp.
GCTGCACTCAAGGGTAAGAAGGCTTCAACGGCTCTGCCATTTACCCCTAAATCAGGTGAATCCTTGCCGCGCCAAGAGTTAATTGCATTGATAGGCTCCCTCACCGAACAGATGAGAAGTGCGGCAGATCAACTTCAATTCGAACTTGCTGCACGTCTGCGTGATGAACTGAAAGAGCTGAAGCGTGAGCTTCGTGGAATGGATGAGGCTGGAACATGAGCATTGATAAGTTAGTTGTGCGCGGTGCTCGCGAACATAACCTTAAAGATGTCTCAATCGAACTTCCTCGCGATGCGCTGATTGTCTTCACTGGCCTATCAGGCTCTGGAAAGTCGAGCCTTGCTTTTGACACAATCTTTGCTGAAGGTCAACGTCGTTACGTTGAATCCCTTTCGGCATATGCCCGCCAATTCTTGGGTCAGATGGATAAACCTGATGTCGATTTCATTGAAGGTTTATCACCTGCAGTCTCTATCGACCAGAAATCTACAAATAGAAACCCGCGGTCAACGGTTGGAACAATCACAGAGGTCTACGATTACTTTAGATTGCTCTTCGCTCGCGCAGGTCGACCACACTGCCCAAATTGCAAGAAGGCAGTATCGCGTCAGAGCCCACAACAAATTGTTGATCAAATTCTTACTATGCCGGCAACTACAAAGTTCCAGGTATTGGCACCGGTTATTCGTGAACGTAAGGGCGAATTCGTTGACCTCTTCGCAGAGCTTGTCACACAGGGATATTCACGTGCTCGCGTTGATGGCGAGATTATCACTCTTACTGAACCGCCAAAGCTTAAGAAACAAGAGAAGCACACCATTGAGGTTGTTATCGATCGATTGACAGCGAAGGCTGAGAGTAAGTCACGTCTTACAGATTCAATCGAAACTGCACTTAAATTAGGCAACGGCCTAGTCCTTCTCGATTTTGTTGATGCAAAGTCGGGGGAGAAGGAGCACACCTATAGCGAGCATCTCGCTTGCCATGATTGCAATCTCTCCTTTGAAGAACTTGAGCCACGGTCATTCTCATTTAACTCACCCTTTGGTGCATGCCCAGAATGCTCGGGTATTGGCACAAAGCTCGAAGTCGATGAAGATCTCATCATCCCTGATGATTCAATCTCAATTAATGAAGGCGCCATTGCTCCATGGGCAGGGGGCCAATCATCTGAATACTTCCTGCGCCTACTTGAGGCTTTAGCCACAGAACTTAAATTCTCAATGGATAACCCATGGAAGAAGCTCTCTGTAAAGGCAAAAGAAGCGATCATTAATGGCTTCGATTATGAAGTTCATGTGAAGTACAAGAACCGTTACGGCAGAGTTCGTAACTACTCAACCGGTTTTGAGGGCGTCGTTCCTTTTATTCATCGCCGCCATTCAGAGACTGATAGCGATTACAGCCGCGATAAGTACGAGGCTTATATGCGCGAGACGCCTTGTCCTACATGTAATGGTGCGCGCTTAAAGCCAGAAGTTCTCGCTGTGACACTTGGCGGAAAGAGTATTGCGGAAGTCTGCGCACTCTCCATTGATGATTGTGCTGCCTTCCTTAAAGAGGTCACTCTCAATAAGCGTGAAGCTCAGATTGCAGAACGAGTAATGAAGGAAGTTCATGCGCGACTTGGATTCTTGCTCGACGTTGGACTTGATTACTTATCTCTCGATCGACCAGCTGCGACCCTCTCTGGTGGTGAAGCGCAGCGAATTCGCCTTGCAACACAGATTGGATCTGGACTTGTCGGTGTTCTCTACGTACTTGATGAACCATCTATTGGTCTCCATCAAAGGGATAACCGTCGCCTCATTGATACTTTGACTCGTTTGCGCGATCTTGGAAATACCTTGATTGTTGTAGAACATGATGAAGAGACAATTCGCACTGCAGATTGGATTGTCGATATCGGACCAGGCGCAGGCGAACACGGTGGCAAGGTTGTTGTATCTGGTTCTTACGAAGAGCTGATTGCATCAGAGGAATCGATTACTGGCGCATACCTTTCCGGTCGTAGATCAATTGAGATTCCAGATAGCCGTCGACTAGTCGATGCAAAGCGTCAACTTGTCATCAAAGGCGCGAAAGAGAATAACCTCAAAGATATTGAGGTCTCTATTCCGCTGAGTCTCTTCGTCTCCGTCACCGGAGTTTCGGGATCGGGTAAGTCGACTCTCGTTAATGACATTCTCTACACAACTCTTGCCAATAAACTCAATGGTGCGCGGTTGGTTCCAGGTCGGCATAGAACGGTTACGGGAATCGATCAGCTCGACAAGGTTGTTCACGTTGATCAATCACCAATCGGTCGTACGCCTCGTTCAAACCCAGCAACATATACAGGTGTATTCGATAAGGTCCGCGCTCTCTTTGCGGAGACAACTGAGGCGAAGGTTCGCGGATATCAGCAAGGTCGCTTCTCATTCAATGTAAAGGGTGGACGCTGCGAGAATTGCTCTGGCGATGGAACGATCACTATTGAGATGAACTTCCTGCCCGATGTCTATGTTCCATGCGAGGTCTGCCATGGTGCTCGTTACAACCGGGAGACTCTAGAAGTTCATTACAAGGGTAAGACAATCGCACAGGTTCTCGATATGCCTATCGAGATCGCCCACGAGTTCTTTGAATCTGTTCCAACAATCGCTCGTTACCTTAAGACTCTCTGCGATGTAGGGCTTGGATATGTGCGACTTGGTCAATCTGCTCCGACTTTGTCCGGTGGTGAGGCGCAACGAGTCAAGCTAGCAACCGAACTTCAGCGCCGATCAACCGGTCGCACGATCTATGTCCTTGATGAGCCAACCACTGGGCTGCACTTTGAAGATGTAAACAAGTTACTCGGTGTCTTAAAGCGTCTCGTTGAATCAGGAAATACCGTTATTGTGATTGAACATAATCTCGATGTTATTAAATCTTCTGATTGGGTTATTGATATGGGCCCTGAAGGTGGATTCCGTGGCGGAACTGTTGTTGCCGAAGGAACGCCTGAAGAAGTTGCACTCGTAAAGGCGAGTTACACAGGCCAGTACTTGGCAGAGGTTCTTGCAACCAATCGAACTGTAGTAAAGAAAAAGCCAGCGAAGAAGTAGTTATGGCAGAACCATCGAGTTACCGCCCACGTGAAATTCCTGAAGAGCCTGGTGTTTACAGGTTCTATAACGGAGCCGATAAAGTCATTTATGTAGGTAAAGCGAAGAACCTCAAGAATCGCTTGACCACTTACTTTGGATCAAACCTTGCCCAGAAAACCTATCGAATGGTTCACGAGGCAGTTCGGGTTGATTGGACAATTGTTGCAACCGAGCTAGAAGCGCTAGCGCTGGAATTCTCGTGGATCAAGCAGTACCACCCCGCATATAACGTGCAATTTAAGGATGACAAGTCTTATCCATATTTAGCGATCTCGATGAGTGATGAGTTTCCACGCATCTTCATTACCCGCAAGGAGAAGCGTCCAGGGCTGAAGTACTTTGGACCCTACACAAATGCATGGGCGCTACGAAATACCTACGAAGTTCTTCTTAAAGTTTTCCCTGTTCGTTCCTGCAGTGCAGGTAATTTTCAGCGAGCTCAACGCAGCAAGCGACAATGTTTGCTGGGGGATATAGGTAAATGTGCAGCCCCTTGTGTTGGATGGGTAACACCTGAAGAGCATCGCGAAATTGCAGTAAAGCTCGACTCCTTTATGGAGAAAGGTATGGAGAACTTGCTGCCAACTCTGAGACAAGAGATGGAGCTCGCATCCGATATGGAGGAGTTCGAAAGAGCTGCTCGTTTGCGTGATCAGATTGAATCTTTCGAAAAGGCACAGAGATCAACGCAAGGAAATCTCTCCGACGAACTCGATGGCGACTTCATCTCGCTCCATGAAGAAGGTCTTCACGCAGCTGGCTCAATCTTTATGGTCAGACGCGGTTCTATTAAGGGTTCACGTTCCTGGATTGTTGATCAAGAGAAGGCACTTGAAGGTGATGATCAAGTTGCATCACTCTTCTTCTCAATCTATAGCCAGAGCGCTCCCACCGATATCCCTCATGAGATTTTCTTGAATCAAGAACCTATCGATCGAGTTGCGCTGGAGGAGTGGCTCACATCCTTGCGAGGCGCGAAGGTTTCCATCAAGGTTCCTCAACGCGGTGAGAAAGTTGAGCTACTGCAGACTGTTGAACGTAATGCTCACTACGCCCTTGTGCAGTACTTAAGTAAGCGAGCGACCGATGCTGCCGTATCCGGTAAGGCGCTCCTGGAACTTGAGGAAGAGCTCCAGTTAAGTAGAACGCCACTTCGTATTGAATGTTATGACATCTCAAATATCTCAGGTACTTCAGTAGTAGCTTCCATGGTCGTCTTTGAAGATGGCCTTGCAAAGAAGAGCGAGTATCGACGATTCATTATCGATACAGATACCGCTCAAGATGACACCAGAGCAATGCACCAAGTAATCACGCGACGCATGAAGAGATTGCTTGCCGATAGAAAGGTGAATCAGAGCGAGGTTGCCGAAACAGGTGGTCGCTTAAGTAAGTTTGCATACCCACCTCAGTTAATCGTTGTCGATGGTGGAGCGCCACAGGTAAGTGCAGCACAGCGCGCCCTTGATGAATTGGGGATTACAGATGTTGCCTTATGTGGATTAGCGAAGCGTTTAGAGGAAGTTTGGATGCCAGGGGATAAAGATCCTTTGATCTTGCCGCGCACAAGTGAAGGAATGTATTTACTGCAGAGAATCAGAGATGAAGCTCACCGATTTGCGATCACCTTCCACCGCAGCCGTCGTTCAAAGGTAATGCTCGAATCACTTCTTGATGAGATTCCTCAGTTGGGGGAGTCTCGCAGAGCAGCGCTTCTCGATCGCTTTGGTTCAGTAACGGCGATGCGAAAGGCGAGCGTTGAAGAACTCTCATCTACTCCTGGAATTGGAGCAACGATTGCCTCAATCATCTTTACCCATCTCCAATCACTATCTACTCCGGGCGTAGATATGGAGACCGGCGAGATACTTGACAGCTAAGGCAGAATAAAGACCATGACCACCAAGGAGCTTCTTGTACTCAGCGGAATGTCTGGTGCTGGGCGCTCCACCGTTGCTCACGCCCTAGAGGATCTTGGTTGGTATGTAGTCGATAACCTTCCACCAGCTCTTCTGCCTCAATTAGCAGAACAGGCACTTGATACCCATGCCGCTCTCGCAGTTGTAGTTGATGTTCGTGGTGGAAAGTTCTTCGATGAACTAAGTAGCGCTCTAGCGAAACTGAAGAACCAATCAGTTCCTTACCGTCTCCTCTTTCTCGACGCTTCAGATACAGCGCTCGTTCAGAGATTTGAATCCACCCGTAGACCACACCCACTTCAGGGACAAGATCGCATTGTCGATGGTATTTCACGCGAACGCGCAAAGCTTGAGGAGATTCGGGCCCAAGCTGATGTAGTTATTGACTCTTCCAATCTCAATGTTCATCAACTTGAAAAGCGTACAGGGGAAATCTTTGCAGCCGGAATGTTGCCCGCAATTCGAATCAACGTTCTCTCTTTTGGCTATAAGTATGGAATTCCTGTAGATGCAGATTTAGTTCTGGATTGTCGCTTCATCCCAAATCCTCACTGGATTCCAGAGCTGAGACCGCTTAATGGATTAGATGCACCGGTATCAAAGAAGGTTCTCTCTAGCGAAGGCGTTCCTGAATTTGTGAAGAGCTACGTCTCAGTTGTCCAGCAAATGACTCCAGGATATTTTCGTGAAGGCAAGAAGTACGTGACCATCGCAATTGGATGCACTGGCGGGAAACATCGATCAGTTGCCATTGCAGAAGAAATTGCAAAACAACTCACATCATTATCAAGCGAGTTAGAAATTTCAGCTCATGCAACTCACCGTGATGTAGGACGTGAATGAGTCCCGAAAGAAAAGTAGTAGCACTTGGCGGGGGACATGGACTTGCTGCGACTCTGACAGCGCTTCGTCAATTTACAACTGAGATCACAGCAATAGTTACAGTTGCAGATAACGGTGGTTCAAGCGGCCGCCTTCGCCAAGAATTTCCCATCATGCCGCCAGGTGATCTTCGTATGGCACTTGCTGCCCTCTGCGGTGATGATGAGTGGGGCAGAAGCTGGGCTGAAATAATGCAGTACCGTTTTACCAGCGAGGGAGAACTCAACGGTCATCCCGTTGGAAATTTACTTCTAGCTGCTCTCTGGGATAGAGATGGAGATACCGTTGCTGGACTCGATCGCGTCGGTTCGCTTTTAAAAGTTATTGGACGAGTCTTGCCGATGGCAGATCAGCCACTGGATATCGAAGCCACCTTTGAAGATAAATCTGGTCTTCATAGCGTTCGAGGTCAGGCAGAAGTTGCAACTGCAAAGGGTCGCTTTAAATCAATTCGTATCATTCCTGAAAATCCTGGAGCTCGAAGTGAATCTCTCAATGCAATCGCTGATGCGGAGTGGATAACGATGGGTCCAGGATCGTGGTTCTCTAGCGTCATTCCACATCTACTTGTTCCAGCGCAACGCGATGCAATCATAAATTCATCTGCAAGAAAAATTCTCTTGCTCAATTTAGATACATCAGATCAAAGCGCAGGGGAGTATGCAGGTTATTCACCAATGGAACACCTTGCAGTTCTGAACGAATATGCACCATCCTTGAAATTCGACCTCGTTGTAGTGGATTCCACAACTGCTGGTCAGGAAGAGTTGAAGAGCCATCTTTCAACCTTGGGTTCAGAGTTTTTATCGGCTGATCTTCGCAGTAGCGCATCTGCCCTACATCACGATGTAAAGAAATTAGCCTCACTTTTCACGCACATTGATTCAGAAATACTGGTTGGATAACCCCATGGCAATGACAGCGGCGGTAAAGGATGAGCTCAGTCGACTCTCCGTCACTAAGCCATGCTGTCGCAAGGCCGAAGTCTCATCCCTTCTACGTTTTGCAGGTGGCCTTCATATCGCGTCTGGCAAAGTCGTCATTGAGGTAGAACTGGATACTTCACAGAGCGCACGTAGATTGAAGAAAGATATCGCTGATATTTACGGACACGATAGTGATCTCGCAGTTCTCTCAT
>JBILBB010000167.1:0-7060 GCA_044353955.1 Candidatus Planktophila sp.
TCGACGAGAAGATCTTCGGACCAACTCGTGACTGGGAATGTTATTGCGGTAAGTACAAGCGCGTTCGATTTAAGGGAATCATTTGCGAGCGTTGCGGTGTTGAAGTAACACGCGCAAAGGTTCGTCGCGAACGTATGGGTCACATCGAGCTTGCTGCTCCTGTAACTCACATCTGGTACTTCAAGGGTGTTCCATCACGCCTTGGTTACCTACTTGATCTTGCACCTAAGGATCTTGAGAAGGTTATTTACTTCGCTGCTTACATGATCACAGAAGTTGATGCTGAAGCTCGTGAAGAAGATATGCCCCAGCTCGAGAAGAAGCTTGCAAACGATCGTAAGAAGATCGAGACAAAGCGCGATGTAGATCTAGATACTCGTACAAAGAAGCTCGAGGCAGATATTGCTGAACTCGAAGCAGAAGATGCGAAGTCAGATGTAAAGCGCAAGGTTCGTGAATCTGCAGAGCGTGAGCTCAAGGCAATCCGCGAGCGTTCAGAGCGCGAACTCACACGTCTTGAAGATGTGTGGTCACGCTTTAAGAACCTCAAGGTTCAGGACCTCGAAGGTGATGAGAATCTTTACCGCGAAATGCGTGACCGTTACGGCATGTACTTCAAGGGAGATATGGGCGCTGCTGCAATTAAGAAGCGCCTTGAGACATTCGATCTTGAAACTGAATATGCAATGCTCACCGATCTTTCAGAAAATGGAAAGGGTGCAAAGAAGACTCGTGCTATCAAGCGCCTTAAGGTCGTCAATGCATTCATGACAACAAGTAACCACCCTGCATCAATGGTTCTTGATTGCGTACCGGTTATCCCACCTGATCTGCGCCCAATGGTTCAGCTCGATGGTGGACGCTTTGCGACTTCAGATCTTAACGATCTCTATCGCCGCGTTATCAACCGTAACAATCGTTTGAAGCGCCTTGCTGATCTTGGTGCTCCAGAAATTATCGTTAACAACGAAAAGCGTATGTTGCAGGAAGCTGTAGATGCGTTGTTCGATAACGGTCGTCGTGGTCGTCCAGTTACTGGCCCAGGAAACCGTGCACTGAAGTCACTTTCAGACATGCTTAAGGGTAAGCAAGGACGTTTCCGTCAGAACTTGCTCGGTAAGCGCGTTGACTACTCAGGTCGTTCAGTAATCGTTGTAGGTCCTCAGCTGAAGCTGCACCAGTGCGGTCTTCCAAAGCAGATGGCTCTCGAACTCTTCAAGCCATTCGTAATGAAGCGTCTTGTAGATCTCAACCACGCGCAGAACATTAAATCTGCAAAGCGTATGGTTGAACGTGCTCGTCCAGTTGTATGGGATGTTCTTGAAGAAGTAATCGCAGAACATCCAGTGCTTCTGAACCGTGCTCCTACACTTCACCGTTTAGGTATCCAAGCATTCGAACCACAGTTGGTTGAAGGTAAGGCTATTCAGATTCACCCACTCGTATGTACAGCATTTAACGCTGACTTCGACGGTGACCAGATGGCTGTTCACCTTCCATTGTCTGCAGAAGCTCAGGCTGAAGCACGCATCTTGATGTTATCTTCAAATAACATCTTGTCTCCAGCTAACGGTCGTCCAATCACGTCACCAACACAGGACATGGTTCTAGGTTTGTACTACCTAACTATGGAACGTGAAGGAGAACTCGGAGAAGGCCGTGCATTCGGTTCAGTCTCTGAAGCGATCATGGCTCACGATCAGCACTCAGTTTCATTGCAGGCGAAGATCAAGGTTCGCGTTAAGGGAGAAACTCTCGAGACAACAATTGGTCGCGCACTATTTAATGAAGCTCTGCCAGATGATTTCCCATTCATTGATCACGATGTAACTAAGAAGGCTCTCGGCGCAATCGTCGACAAGCTCGCTGAGTTCTATCCAAAGGTCACAGTTGCACAGACACTTGATGCGCTTAAGTCACTCGGTTTCCACTGGGCAACTCGCGCTGGTGCAACAATCGGAATCGAAGATGTTGTTACACCTCCTCGTAAGCGTGAAATCCTCGACGGCTATGAAACACAAGCCGACAAGGTTCAATCACAGTACGAAAAGGGACTCATCACAGATGACGAGCGTCGCCAAGAACTCATTGAGATCTGGACAAAGGCAACAGCTGAAGTTGGTAAGGCGATGGAAGATAACTTCCCACGCGTTAACCCAGTTTGGATGATGGTCTTCTCAGGTGCTCGTGGAAATATGATGCAGATTCGTCAGATTGCAGGTATGCGCGGACTCGTTGCTAACCCAAAGGGTGAAATTATTCCTCGCCCAATTAAGTCCAACTTCCGTGAAGGCTTGTCAGTTCTCGAGTACTTCATCTCTACACACGGTGCACGTAAGGGTCTTGCAGATACAGCGCTTCGTACCGCTGACTCTGGTTACCTAACACGTCGTCTCTGCGACGTTGCACAGGATGTAATCATCCGCGAAGAAGATTGCGGAACCGAACGTGGTCTCGTACTCCCAATCGCACTACGCCAAGAATCAGGCAGCCTTGTAAAGCATGACCACGTTGAAACTTCTGTCTACGGCCGTACATTGGCTGAAGACATCACAGTTGATGGCGTAGTTATCGCTGCTGCAGGTGCAGACCTTGGCGATCGCAACATTGATGCACTTGTTGCTGCAGGAGTAGATGAAGTAAAGATTCGCTCAGTTCTTACTTGCGATAGCAAGGTCGGACAGTGCGCAGCTTGCTACGGTCGCTCACTTGCTGCAGGTCAACTCGTTGCAGTTGGTGAAGCAGTCGGAATTATTGCAGCACAGTCAATCGGTGAGCCTGGTACACAGCTAACAATGCGTACCTTCCACACTGGTGGTGTTGCTGGTGATGACATCACTCATGGTCTTCCACGTATCGTCGAGCTCTTCGAGGCACGTACACCTAAGGGTGTTGCGCCAATCGCTGAAGCTGCTGGCGTTGTCTCATTCCGTGAAGATGCAAAGGGTAAGAAGATCATCGTTACACCTGATGATGGTGGCGAAGAAGTTGCTTACCCAATCACACGCCGTCAGAAGCTACTTGTAGAAGAAGGTTCACGCGTTGAAGTTGGCCAGAAGATGGTCGTCGGCGCAATTGATCCTAAGCAGGTACTTCGTATCCTCGGACCACGTGCAACTCAAGTTCACTTGGTTAACGAGATCCAATCTGTTTACCGCTCACAAGGCGTAGGCATTCACGATAAGCACATCGAAGTAATCGTTCGCCAGATGCTCAAGCGCATCACAGTTCTTGAAGCTGGCGATACCGAAATGCTTCCAGGTGAACTCGTTGAACGCGGTCGCTTCGAAGCTGAAAACCGTCGCGTTGTTACAACCGGTGGCAAGGCTGCATCAGGTCGCCCAGAACTTATGGGTATCACCAAGGCATCTCTTGCAACTGAATCATGGTTGTCAGCTGCTTCATTCCAGGAAACAACTCGCGTACTTACAGACGCTGCACTCTCTGAGAAGTCAGATCCACTCTTGGGTCTTAAGGAGAACGTCATCATCGGTAAGTTGATCCCTGCAGGAACAGGCCTTGCCCGTTACCGCAATATCCGTGTTGAACCTACTGAAGAAGCGAAGGCCGCGGTTTACGCAGCTTACGACGAGTACGACTTCACTCCATTTGATCAGCAAGGATCAGGAGAAGCGGTACGTCTCGATGAAGTCGAGATTCCTCGCTAAGTAATTAGCATAAGAACCCCGTCGCATAATGTGCGGCGGGGTTCTTTCTTTCTCATTACTATTTATCTATGGCAAAAATCGTACGAGTTGGTAATGAGATCGTCCTTGAGCTTTCACTATTGGAGAAGCTCGGCGCCCTGCATTCAACTCCTCGTGCACCGGCAGGTTCGATTGAAAAGATTGAATTTATTGATCAACTTTGGGGTTCATCAACTCTGCGCGGAGTTCGAGCCCCAGGCACAGCCCTTCCATATGTAGTACTTCTTGGAACTTTACGAGGCCGGAACTACAAGGATTTTGTAGCTATGAAAGGCAGGGGAGAAGGCGTGGTTTTGACCCTAAAAAGTGGACCTTTTGAGCGCTGGATCTTCACCTTAAAGCAGCCGAAAGAAGAGATTTCTAGCCTGATTTAGGACACGCCCGAGATTGAAAAAACCCTGAAAATAGGGGTGTGGCTGGGGTCTCAGGAGTAAAAGGGCCGTTTTGACCTTTCATACGCCCTGCCGATACCTTTCTCCTCTGCGCTTTTTGGCGCGCTTGTTGCTTCCTCCTGTTAAGAAATTAATCGGACGAAATGCGAATCGGGTGCAACACACCCGACCGCGTGGGTCGGAACTTTAAGCGTGAAATGAAAGTTCAGTAAACGAAATGGAGAAAAGTAGTGCCAACAATTCAGCAGCTAGTTCGTCGTGGTCGTGCAGAAAAGACTACGAAGACATCAACACCTGCGCTTAAGGGTTCACCTCAGCGTCGTGGTGTTTGCACACGTGTGTACACAACAACACCTAAGAAGCCTAACTCTGCGCTTCGTAAGGTTGCACGTGTTCGTCTTACTAGCGGAATGGAAATCACTGCATACATTCCAGGTGAAGGTCACAACCTACAAGAGCACTCCATTGTTCTTGTTCGCGGAGGCCGCGTAAAAGATCTTCCTGGTGTTCGTTACAAAATTATTCGTGGATCACTTGATACACAAGGTGTAAAGAACCGTAAGCAATCACGTTCACGTTACGGTGCTAAGAGAGAGAAGAAGGCTAGCTAATGCCACGTAAAGGTCCTGTAGTAAAGACTCCTGTAGTTGCTGATCCTGTTTACAACTCACCAGTTGTAACTGCACTTATCAACCGTGTACTTCTTCACGGCAAGCGCTCAACAGCTGAAGCAATTGTTTACAACGCACTAGAAGGCACACGTAAGAAGACTGAAGTTGATCCACTTATCACGCTAAAGCGCGCACTTGAGAATATCAAGCCTGCTGTTGAAGTTCGTTCACGCCGCGTTGGTGGAGCTACATACCAGGTGCCAATCGAAGTTAAGGCTTCACGCTCTTCAACTCTTGCACTTCGCTGGTTAGTTGATTACTCACGCGATCGTCGCGAGAAGTCAATGTCAGAGCGTCTTCAGAACGAACTTATCGATGCAGCAAATGGTCTCGGAGCAGCTGTAAAGCGCCGCGAAGATACCCACAAAATGGCAGAAGCAAACAAGGCGTTTGCTCACTATCGCTGGTAATCAGTAAACGAAAAATTTAGAGAATCCGACGAGAAGAGGAATATAAGTGGCAACGTCAACAGTAGAGAAGATCGATCTGGCTACGGTTCGCAACATTGGAATCATGGCTCACATCGACGCGGGCAAAACCACTACTACTGAGCGAATCCTTTTCTACACAGGTATCTCATACAAGATTGGTGAAGTGCACGAAGGTGCAGCGACCATGGACTGGATGGAGCAGGAACAAGAGCGCGGTATCACTATCACCTCTGCTGCTACAACATGTATGTGGAAAGACCACCTCATTAACATTATCGATACACCAGGTCACGTGGACTTCACAGTTGAAGTAGAGCGTTCACTCCGTGTTCTCGATGGCGCAGTTGCAGTATTCGATGGCGTAGCAGGCGTAGAGCCACAGTCAGAGACAGTATGGCGCCAAGCAGATCGCTACTCAGTTCCACGTATTTGCTTTATTAATAAGCTTGACCGCACAGGTGCTTCATTCGATAAGTGCGTAGGCATGATCAAGGATCGCCTTAATGCAGTTGCACTAGTTCTTCAGCTTCCAATCGGAAACGAATCAGATTTCATCGGCGTAGTCGACCTCATTGCTATGAAGGCACTCGTATGGCGCGGCGAAACTAAAAAGGGTGAAGATTACGCAATCGAAGAGATTCCAGCTGACATGCTCGAGAAGTCAAAGGAAGCTCGCCACGCGATGCTAGAAACTCTTGCAGAGAATGATGACGTTCTCATGGAGAAGTTCCTTGAAGGAATTGAATTAACTGAAGCAGAAATCATCGCTGGTATCCGCCGCGCAACAATCGCTGCAAAGCTTTCACCAGTCCTTACAGGTTCTGCATTTAAGAACAAGGGTGTACAGCCAATGCTTGATGCTGTAACTCGCTACCTTCCTTCACCACTTGATATCGATGCAATCGTCGGTACAGATATGAATGACACAGAAGTAGAGATGAAGCGTCTTCCAAAGAACGAGGAGCCATTCTCAGCTCTTGCATTCAAGATCATGACAGATCCACACCTTGGAAAACTTACATTTATCCGTGTTTACTCAGGCGTTCTTGAGACAGGATCAACAATCCTTAACTCAACAAAGAACCGCAAAGAGCGCATCGGAAAGATTTACCAGATGCACGCAAATAAGCGCGAAGAGCGCGACAACGTGGGTGCAGGAATGATCGTTGCTGTTATGGGTCTTAAGGACACAACAACAGGCGAGACACTCTGCGATCCTGCAAAGCCAGTAATTCTCGAGTCAATGGACTTCCCAGCACCAGTTATCTCTGTTGCTATTGAGCCAAAGACGAAGGGCGACCAAGAAAAGCTCGGCGTTGCAATTCAGCGTCTTTCTGAAGAAGACCCAACATTCCACGTAAACACTGACGAAGAAACTGGTCAGACAATCATCGCTGGTATGGGTGAACTTCACCTTGAAATTCTTGTAGACCGTATGCGTCGCGAGTTTAAGGTTGAAGCAAACGTCGGTAAGCCACAGGTTGCATACCGCGAAACACTTCGTAAGCCAGTTGCACGCCACGACTACACCCATAAGAAGCAGACAGGTGGTTCTGGACAGTTTGCAAAGATTCAGATTGCTATCGAGCCACTTCCAACAGGTCAGGTTGAAGGCGGATATGAATTCGTAAATAAGATCACTGGTGGTCGCGTTCCACGCGAGTACATCCCGTCAGTTGATGCAGGTTGTAAGGAAGCGATGACAGCAGGACCACTTGCTGGATATCCACTTACAGATGTACGAGTAACTCTTCTTGACGGCGCGTATCACGATGTTGACTCATCGGAGCTCGCATTCAAGGTGGCTGGTATCGCAGCATTTAAGGAAGCAGCAAAACTTGCTGATCCTGCAATTCTCG
>JBILBB010000001.1:0-24081 GCA_044353955.1 Candidatus Planktophila sp.
GCTCAAAGCGATCTAGCTGAGCAACCAGCAGCTCTGAGCTCCGAGATACTAGTGGGTCGAATGATTCTCTCTGGTTGTGAATGACCTCCGATGCCATTCGAAGAGTTGTGAGAGGTGTGCGTAGCTCGTGTGTCACATCAGAAACGAAACGTTGCTGGACTCGGGATAAATGCTCAAGACGAGTGATCTGCTGTTCGATTGACTGGGCCATCTCGTTATATGAATTTGCAAGGCTTGCCATCTCATCGACAGATTCAACCTTCATGCGCTGGCTGTAATCTCCGTGGGTAAATTGGTTTGCTACACGAGCTGCCGCTCGAACCGGTCGAACAACTTGTCGAACTACTAGCCAGGTAATGAGCGCGATAAGAAGAATTAGTGCGATACCCGTCAACAAGAGAGAATTCTTGATGAGGTCCATTGTCGCACTCTGGCTCTTCAGCGAGAAGACAATATACATTTCATATCTTCCGCCTGTAGGAATTCTTATCTTCTTACCAACAAAGAGTGAATCTACAGTTGCACCATTGTTATAGCTTGCAAGGGCGTAGCCATATTGAATCTTTGAATTCTTCTGGACTTTTTCTCTTAGATCCTTAGGTATCGAGGTATTGCGAATAATGTTTGAAGACATCTCGTAGGAATTCGTATTGGATTTCGCACTTGGGGATTTCATGAAGATTACTTCTCGTCGTTCCTCATTAATTCCCTGAGTCGATGTGTTGACCACAAACTCTGCCAAAACTCGCTTGCGTTCGGCTACGGACATTCCTCCCGAAACAAGCATCTGATATTCAGCGTTAAAGAATGTATATCTGGATTCTGCTAGAGAGGAACTGAGACTTGTCGAGCGAATTCCATCTGCAAGTCTTGAGTACAAAGCTGAGCCTGTCAGCCATACAACGCCGACCGAGAGCAGAACTGTAGAGAGAATAACTTTCGTAGCGAGAGAGTGTTGAAGCGCGTAACGTATGCCCCTCATATTAGGCAGTGCCGCCCGCCTTATAGCCAACTCCACGCACTGTCATAACAATCTCTGGATGTTCAGCATCATGTTCAATCTTGGAACGAAGTCTTTGAACGTGAACATTTACCAATCGAGTATCTGTGGTTTGACGATATCCCCATACTTCACTTAAGAGCACATCACGGGAAAAGACTCGGCCTGGATCTTTTGCAAGAGCTACCAAGAGATCAAACTCAAGACGAGTAAGTTGAATATTTGTAGAACCTCTACGCACTTCATGGGCAGTGACATCGATGGTGAGATCGCCAATTACAAGTAACCCAGTGATATCCAAGTTAGTTCTGCGAAGTCTTGTACGAATTCGCGCAACCAGCTCCGCCTTATCGCGGAATGGTTTCTGCATGTAATCATCGGCGCCTGCTTCTAGCCCGCGGACAATATCTTGGGTCTCGCCTTTTGCACTCAACATAACAATTGGGACCATCGACTCTTTTCGAATAAGTCGACAGACTTCAATTCCATCAATTCCAGGGAGCATGACATCAAGTAAGACGAGGTCTGGAGGATTATTTCTAAATACCTCCAGCACCTCATCTCCTCTACTTACAAGGTCAACATCAAAGCCAGAGCTCGTGAGAACAATTCCAAGCATTTCTGCAAGGTCTTGATCGTCATCGACGACCATGATGAGTGTCATGAATGATTAGCGGTTCTTTATGAACCGTGCTCCCATGAGTTGAGGTACATATCCTGTGCTGGTGTAAGTACATCGATTCGTCCACCCATTGAAATGAGTTTTAGTTTCGCAACTTCCTTATCGATATACGTTGGCACTTCATGAACACCTGCAGAAAGATTCTTTGCTTCCTTAACGAGATATTCAGCTGTCAGGGCCTGATCCGAGAATGACATATCCATTACTGATGCTGGGTGCCCTTCTGCTGCTCCAAGGTTTACGAGGCGGCCTTCTGCAAGGAGAAGAAGACGGCGACCATCCTTCATGACATATTCATCAGTTTGGTGGCGCATCTTTGCATTCTTCTTAGTTGAATTCTGCTCAAGCCACGCAACATCGATTTCGATATCAAAGTGACCGGAGTTAGCCATGATTGCGCCATCCTTCATTACTGCAAAGTGCTCATCACGAAGTACATCGCGATTACCCGTCACGGTAATGAATACATCACCAATCTTGGCTGCTTCGACCATCGGCATAACGCGGAAGCCTTGCATCATTGCATCGAGTGCTTTAGTTGGATCAATCTCAGTGATAACAACATCAGAACCCATGCCCTTAGCGCGTTCTGCAACGCCCTTACCGCAGTAGCCAAAACCTGCAACGACTACGACTCGGCCTGCAAGCAAGTAGTTAGTTGCACGGAAAACAGCATCAAGAGTTGATTGTCCAGTTCCATAACGGTTATCGAACATATGTTTTGTATCTGTGTCGTTCACTGCAATCATCGGGAAGGTTAGAGCACCATCTTTAGCCATCTGGTTGAGGCGGATAACGCCTGTCGTTGTCTCTTCGCAGCCACCAGCAATATTTGGTAGCAACTCTTTACGCGTTGTGTGAAGCGTGTTGACAAGGTCGCAACCATCATCGAATACCTGGTGCGGTTCGATATCAAGCGCTGCGTTGATATGTGAATAGTAGCCATCGCGGTCTACTGAGTTGCGAGCGAATACTGAGATTCCATACTCGTGAACAAGAGCTGCAGCTGTGTCATCTTGAGTTGAAAGAGGGTTTGAAGCACATAGTGCGATCTCTGCACCACCTGCTTTAAGTACGCGCATGAGGTTTGCTGTCTCGGTAGTAACGTGCATGCAGGCTGCGATTCGTACGCCTGTAAATGGCTGAGACTTTTCGAAACGTTCACGGATTTGTGCAAGAACAGGCATGTTGCGCTCTGCCCACTCAATTTTCTTGCGGCCTTCTGCTGCAAGTGAAGCATCAGCAATATCGTGCTTTGGAATTGTTGTTACAGATGTCATTGAAATTTCTCTCCCTAATGTAAAAACGGCTGTTTTTTTCGCTTGACCTTCGGCGTAGGGCTCTACTGTGCTAGTCGGCTATGAAATTAGTTTAGTGGACTGCTGGAAAAAGAGTGAAATAGACCTAACTTCTGATGATGTTAAGTACATCATCACGGACCTTCTCCATGCGGGCTGGGGTAGAAGCCTCAACGTTGAGTCGAAGGAGGGGCTCTGTATTGGATGCGCGAAGGTTAAACCACCAATCTTTCGCATCAACTGTTAATCCATCGAGGTGGTCAATGACGACTCCTTCCTTGCTTCCATAAAGATCCTCGATTGTCTTCATGGAGTTACTTGAATCCTCGACAGCCGAATTGATTTCACCGCTGGAGTGGTATCGATTAAATTCCTTAAGTAGAGATGAGAGAGCTTTTTCGCTTTCGCCGAGCGCTGCAATTGCATGAAGCGCTGCAAGCATTCCGGAATCGGCTTTCCAGAAATCTCTAAAGTAGAAGTGGCCAGAGTGCTCTCCCCCAAATACGGCGCCACTATCTGCCATTAACTTTTTGATGTACGAATGTCCAACTCTGGATCGAATCGCAGTTCCACCATTCTCCTCAACAACTTCTTTCACTGCACGGGAAGAAATCAAGTTATAAATAATATTTGATGCTGGATACTTCTTTAATTCACGCGTGGCGATGAGAGATGTAAGCGCAGATGGATTTACAAGCGCACCTTTCTCATCTACAAGGAAGCACCTATCCGCATCGCCATCGAAAGCTAGTCCAATATCGGCTCCATGCTTCTTGACCGCTTTCTGCAGGTCTACAAGGTTTGCTGGATCGATTGGGTTTGCTTCGTGATTTGGAAAGGTTCCATCTAATTCAAAGTACATCTCAATAACTTCAGCGTTAAGTCGTTTAAATACCGCAGGGGCGGTATATCCACCCATGCCATTTCCGGCATCAATGACAATTTTAAGTGGTCGAATATTTGATACATCGACTAGAGCCAAAAGATGATCTACGTACTCATCCAATAGGTTCTGGCTCTTCTCCACACCAATATTGCGCATCGCCATCGCGCTGCCTTCTCTTACAAACTTTTCAATGGTGACTAATCCAGATTCCTTACCAATTGGGCGAGCACCGCTTAGGCAGAGTTTGATTCCGTTATATGCTGCTGGGTTATGGCTTGCAGTAAACATCGCTCCCGGAAGATTTAGCTTCCCAGAGGCAAAATAGAGCATATCTGTGGAAGCTAATCCGATTCGAATTACATCTAAACCTTGCGAAGTAACGCCTGCAGAAAATGCACTGGCGAGTTCTGGTGATGATGGACGCATATCTTCACCGATAACAACAGTTCCGGGTTCGCGCTCCATCTCGAGAAATTTAGCTACGGCGACACCTGTTGCAAATGCGAAATCCGGAGTCAGTTCTCTATCGACTAATCCACGGATGTCATAAGCCTTGAATATCGATTCGCTCATATGAGTATCGTAAAGAGTTCTCTCTTAGGAAGGAACTGCGCGTAGGTGCCCGCGGCGACCCACGCTCGAATGTGACTGAGGCGTCGAAGATGGGCTCTGATCAACGAGAGCACTCTGTGCGACTTCTCGTACTGCATCTGCGATTGCCATCAAATCATCTTCACTTGGTCCTGATGAGTTTTCATCAACGCTCTGACGAATTACAGTCCAACCATTTGGAACTGTAAGTCTCGTGGAATGTTTGTCACAGAGATCGTAAGCATGTGGTTCAGAAAAAGTTGCAAGCGGCCCAAGGACTGCTGTGGATTCAGAGTAAATATAGGTAAGCGTCATCGATGCTACTGAAGAGCAGCTGACGCGAGAGCATGTGCGTCCTGAACGAAGGTGCGAACTCATGAGAATAAGGTTATCTGTGTAGAGGAAAAAGTTAGGGATTTAACACACTTATATCTGAAGAAGGAATCGAAGATTTTGTGAGCACACTGCCGGGGAGCAAGGGCAGATAACCAGATCCGCTCTTCGATGCAATCAAGGCAGCTCCAGATATGCCCTTGGAAATATTCGTCATTCTGACAGAACGAGTTGATGCTGGAACCGCATACGTTGCGATGTCTTCTCCACGAATTTCAACCTGCTTTGACGTTCCACTACTGGAGAGCAAATCTAAAGTCACTCTTATCTCTTTACCTGAAAATACGAGATTTGGGGCTAGGCCATTGGTCGCGAGTGTGAACGCTTCCAGATTAGGCACGGATGTACTCCAGATAAAGTCACTCTTTCCTTGTACTTGTGTCTGAGAATAGACAGAGCCAAGTATCGGTTGATCAGAAGTAATGTGGAGAGAGAATATTCCAGAAGCCATCTTTATCTTCATGGGTATCTCAATGACTTTCTGATTCGGGAGAACTTTTCCATTAATACCAAGTGGTGCGAAGGTTCCATCCTTTGATCGAATTTCTGCACTGATGCGGGCATCAATTGCTCCGGGCACATAGAGCCTTAGCGTGTGAGGCGTTGCCACATTTCGATTAACTTGCTGAGGAATAGCTGGAATGTTGAGAGACTTTTCAGGGTTGCTCGTTGAATTTACAAGATCTCCACCAAGTGTTCTTAGACCTCGGCCTCGCTCATCAACAACAAAACCATTTACGCGCCCAGATTTCGGTTTGATATGGATTGCAATTCTCTTCGAACCAGGGGCTAGTGAGACAAGAGGGAGATTGAGATAAGAATTTGCTCCAACAACTACATCTCGAGGAGTAACAGCGCCATTTTCAGTAAAGACATTTACCGTAATTATCGCTTTTCCAAGTCCGCTATTGACCAGATTTAGAGATCCTTTTGAGGTGATATCGGCTGTGGCTCCAACAAACCATTGTGATGTGATGGGACCTGTACATGGCGATGCACCAGCCCAAACACCTTTGCGAGTTTGCCATACGACAGGAGTCACTTCCTCACTTTCAATTACTGCAGATTGTGAGGAGATTGCATATCGACTAATGCCAGCTGGCTTTGTCTTCATCGACTTGGTGCCGGTCTTGCGAATCTCAACGTCGCCGGTTGAAAGCGAGATAGCAGTTGATAACCCAGAGAGATTTGGAGGGCAGACCACAGATGGATATGCCTCATTAAATTTACTTGTTGACGTAGTTACATTAAGCAGATTACTGACAGCTATTGTGGCTACTGTTGCAAGTGCAATAAAGAATGCGCGTTCGGTTCTCATGCAAGCACCTTCTCTGAAATCTCGCGTTTTCTACGACCGCCAGGTAGCGCAAGTACGACAACTGTCACCAAGACAATCAGAAAGAAGGAGATCCAAGCACGCCTCAGAGTTCCGTCGTGGAAAACCGTGATCTCTCCAGCGTTGGTAACTTCAAAGGTCGGTAGGCCATTTACATCTTTAATCCGCGCACTTCTAAATCCATCTTGGTAAATCCTCCAGCCATTACTGAAATTCTCAGTAATGGTGACAGTGCCTGGTTCAGGAACGCTGGCTTTGATTCCTTTGTGCTCCAAGATTGAGATTTCACCTGAGTAATTTGCGAAGATGAGTTTGCCTGTCGGCGCAGTCACCTTCCAAACAATTCCAGCCTTTGTCGCAGAAGTGCGAGTAAAGCCTCCAAGACCATCAATTGTCTGAACAACTTCTTCCACAATGGGTCTCTTTAGGAATACATATTTGATTCCATAGGTTGCAAAAACATCGCTAGATGTCACACCCGTATTGTCGATGAGACCTTCTACTGCCCAAGAAATAATCTCAGAGTTCTCTGGCGCAACATCGGCATCACCTAACGTTGCATCTGAGCCGCGAGAGATGAAGTATGAAAGTGAAGATTGCTGACCTGTTGTGACAGGTCGAATGACCAGAGTCTTCCCACTTGTCTCAATTGAGAGATAAGCAGGAAGGACTTTAGTTGAGCCGCTGCGAAGTGGAGTATCCGATCCTGCAGCAATCAACCACGAAGTTGCAGTCACGCTATAGGTAAGTGTGAGAATTAAAGCTGCTGCGACAGAGAAATGGCGAAAATTGATATGCGATTGCTGCAGTCGAGCACTTATCTTGTCGTACATAACAATTGCCGATGTAATTGAGAAGAGAGTTGCGATCGCCAGAAAGACTCCTGGGAAGACACGTGAGTTCAGTGTTGAACCGCTATTGGGAAGAACGAGTGCACTCGAGAATGTTGCTGCGAGAAGGAAGATGATTCCGGGCAAAGCGAATTTGCGTGCTGCTGTGCTTGAGAAGTATGAGAAGAAGAGAAATGCAGGTATTGGACTGATGCTCCACCATGGAAGTGAACCCGGTCCTCCAGGATTAGCAAGAAATGCCAAGTTAGGTCCCCCACCTGGAATTGAAAGACCAATTTCTAGGAAGAGTCGCGTGGGGTGGCGAAGTAATCCGAAGGAGTTAGGAGCTGCAAGTAAGAAGGGGATGAAGAAGAGTGCAGAACGCTTAGCTGCACGTTCGATGAAGAGTGGATCTTTCGCATTGTTCTGAGATTTTTTGTAATCAAGAAGTAGTAAGAGAGCCGTTGCCACTAAGAGGGGAAGAAGTATGGATGGATTAAATAGAAGGAGCAGACCGAGGAACAAGGCGTGTGAAAAGACTCCGCGCCACGCCCACTTCTCTATCTCAACCCAGTGTTGAAGTTGGCGAATGAAGAATGGCAGAGCGATGAGCAGGATCAGTAAGCCAAGTCGTCCCGCATTGATTGCTGCAATCCCAATTGGCGATAAGGCATAGAGCAGGGATGCTCCCGCAGAGAGCCATCCATTTTCCGTGTATTTTTTAAAGTATCGATGTGCAGAGACCAGCAAGAGAAACGGTGCAAGGAGAAAAACTAGCGAGATGAGTATTTGTGGATTTGCAAAGGTGATAACAGATGCAATTCCGACTAAGAGAACCCAAGCGGGGGTCGATTGGCCGCTACCCATACCTACTTCATGCCAACTTGAAATGTAGTAATTAATTAACTCTCTTGCGCTATCTGGTGATTGCGCAAGAGCTCCACCGGATAAATCTCCGATTCGATGCCTACTCCAACCAATCGAGATAATTGCAAGTATCGATGCAGCAATAATCATTGGGCGATAGAAAATTGTTCTCCATGGGGCATGAGCTATCGGCGTTAACAAATCCTCATCATCATCGATAGTGAGATCACTTACCGCCGGCGAATCTTGATACTTCGCATCGGGAAGAATCTTTGAACGCAGTAGATTTGCAGTTCGATTAAGAGATGCTCGAAGTTGGGAAGTTCGCGAAGGAATAAAGGTCTTCACTACTCGCGAAGAAATAAGTCGATGCTGCTTTCTAACTTTTCTCGCTTCCAACAATTCAGTAGGGTGGATTATCAGAGTTGCAATCGCTAGAAGTTCATCGGATGCATAGCCGGGAAGCTTTGCGAAGAGATAGCCGATAGATCTGAGAATTGCGCCCGAGAGAAGTTGAAGGCTGAGCCATGGCAGCGCAAAGAGTGATGAGTTTGCAAGCAGTACATATGCTGCATTTCTTCTATCAAGTAAGAGAGGTCTATGTAGAAGCGCACCTTCAACATCTACACTTCGACGTTCATTGCTCGATGCTTGAGCGTGGTAACCAATCGCATCTGAGACAGCAATAACAGAATGCCCCGCAACTCGTGCGCGCCAACCAAAATCAACATCATCTCTGAAAAGTTCAAGGTTGAGATCGAAGCCGCCAAGTTCTTCAAAGATATCTCTGCGGATAAGAGCCCCTGCAGTACTTACCGCCAATACTTCATGAATTCCATCGTGCTGACCTTGATCATATTCAGCAGGTTCGAGACCGGTCCAGCGAGCGCCATTATATGCGATGCTGATTCCTTGTTCAATGAGATGAGTACGGTCGTGCCAACCTAAGAGTTTTGGTCCCGCAATTACAACATTTGGGCGATCTTCAGTTGCAGCTAGGAGCGCTTCGAGTGCACCAGGATGTAAAACGCAATCATCGTGGAGAATCCAAATCCACTCTTGGCTATCTGCAATCTGTGATGGAAGCTGTGCAACACCGTGAGCAACTGCGGCACCAAATCCAACTTCTCTATCGAGAGTGGCAACAGGAATGCGAGCGCCCTTAAGTAATTTGGCAGATGAATCAATGGATCCTGTATCGATTGCAACAATCTGATCTGCCTTGCGAGTCTGCGATGCAATCGATGCGACAACTTCGGGAAGCCATGTTGCGCCATCGTGAACGACAAGAATTGCCGTAACGCGTTGGGAACTCATAGGTAGAACCTACCTAACTGAAATGGCTGAATTCGTTGACTGGTATCGGGGGCTGCGATTACGCAGGGCGACGCTTGAGACGGCGACGCTCACGTTCAGAGAGGCCACCCCAAATTCCAAAGCGCTCATCGTGAGCGAGGGCGTATTCGAGACACTCTTGGCGCACATCGCATGAGAGGCAGACGCGCTTAGCTTCGCGAGTTGATCCACCCTTCTCAGGGAAGAATGCTTCTGGGTCTGTCTGGGCGCATAGTGAGCGCTCCTGCCAGGAGAGTTCAAAGTTCTCTCCGTTAGCTAGTTGAATAGTTGGTCCAGCAGTGGGGGCTGATGGCTTGCCAGTTGAACTTCCTTCTGGACGGATTGGCATTCGCAAATCTCCTCAAGTCATTAGGGGCGGGATTCATTGTGAATCTCCTGCGCTCTAGGTATGAATTACACTCGTGTAATCCCTCTGAGTCAACCCCAAGGTGGAGACTTTTCTAATATTTATGGCAAAAAAGTGGAGTTTTTAGAGAGAAATCGATAATTCGCCGCTTGCAGAAAGATATTTCTGTGATTTTTGGGAATCGGGAGCGATTGAAGTGCCATGAGTTACGAAACATTGAGAGAGATGTGAACCAGCCCCCACTACGACCTTATCGCCAATGATGCAGCCATCAATGACCACTCCCGCTTCGATGATGCAGCCAGATCCGACCGATGTTCCACCAGTAAGCACTGCGCCATCAGCGATTGTCGTGCCACCTTGAGCTAAGAATGCGCCATCTACTAAATCTCGGGAGCCCTTAAACAAGGCCGCTGGCGTGCCTACATCGAGCCAATAGGACTGATCTTTAAATCCAAAGATTGCGCGGCCGCTGGCGACTAACGCAGGAAAAGTTTCACGTTCGATACTGACAACTTCATCGAGAGGAATCTCATCAATAACCGATGGAGAGAAAACATAGCAACCGGCATTGATCGAATTAGTAACTGGGTTATCCATCTTCTCCAGAAATGCAGTGACGCGACCTGAAGAATCTGTAGGTACGCATCCAAATGCGCGAGCATCTTCTACGTCGATCAGGTGCAGCGTGACATCTGCCTTCTTCTCGATATGAAAGGCGATCTGATCTGCAATGGAGTGACGACTTAAAACATCGCCGTTGAAAATCACAATTGGTTCATCGCGGCCAAGTAGCTGCGCAGCATTACGAATTGCACCACCCGTGCCTAGCGGTTCTTTCTCTACTGCATAGAGAATTTTGATTCCCCATTTGCTACCGTCGCCAAAGTAAGGAGTAAAGACTTCTGCTAAATATGATGTTGCTAAGACAAGAGTGTGAACTCCCGCCTTCTTCGCGGCGAGAATTTGGTGTTCAGTTACCGGAAGTCCAGCAACAGGGAGCATCGGTTTTGGCGAATCATTTGTCAGGGGTTTGAGTCGTGTTCCAAATCCGCCCACAAGTAAAATTCCGACCGCCATCTCTATTGACCCATCTTCTTATCTGCAGATGCAGAGTTGATGCGATCTGCTGCTTCAGAAATCTGCTGATCCGTTGCAGTCATCGCAACGCGGATAAATTGAGCGCCTTTTTCTCCATAGAAGATTCCGGGCGTTGCAATGATGCCTAAATCTGCAAGCCATGAGACTGAATCCCAAGCGCTCTCATTGCGAGTAGCCCAGATATAGAGCCCTGCAGCAGAGTCATGGATTTCAAAGCCAGCTTTGGTAAGAGCGCTTTTGAGGATTGCACGACGTGCGTTATAGCGAGAGCGTTGGGCTTCAACATGAGTTGAATCAGAGAGAGCTGCAACCATTGCTTTCTGTACAGGGAGAGAGACCATCATTCCGGCATGTTTACGGACTTCTAAAATTTTTGCAATGAGTTTTGGGTCTCCGATGACGAAAGCTGCGCGATAACCGGCCATGGACGATCTCTTTGAGAGTGAGAAGACCGCCAAGAGATTTGAATAATCACCATCGGTATATTTCAAGATTGATGTTGGGGTCTGGCTATCGCCGAACTCGAGATAGCACTCATCTGAGACCAATACAGCGTTCTCTCTTCGCGACCAATCTATAGCTGCGCGGTATTCAGATTCAGAGTGAACGCGACCAGTTGGATTCGAGGGCGAATTTACCCAAGCCATATCTGCCTTCGGCCACGTTCTTGCATCGATTGCGACCGGAGAGGCCTCTGCTTCTGCCAGTAATGAACCAACTAAATATGTTGGATAGGCAATTTCTGGATAGAGAACGCTCTGGGATTCAAGAAAGGTTGGAAGCCAGGCGACAAACTCTTTAGATCCAATAAGTGGAAGAACTCCAAAGTTTCCTGTGGCGCCTAAGGTCTTCTCTGCCCATGCCCTAATTGCGCTTTGTAAATCTTGCGTTCCAACTGTTACTGGATAACTTGGAGAGTTGGAAGCGCTACGAAAAGCTTCTTGAATAAATTCAGGTGTCGGATCAACGGGAGTTCCAACCGAGAAATCTATTGCACCTTCAGGAAATGTGCGTGCACGCTCTGAATATGGTGCGAGCGCATCCCACGGAAAATCAGGAAGTTTTTGGCGCAAGAGCAGTTACATCTGCGTGATCGGAATTTGTCTCTCCGACCTTTGATGCTCCCCCGGGTGAACCCAACTCAATAAAGAATTCCGTATTGATCTTCTTGTAGTTATCCCACTGCCCTGGAACATCATCTTCATAATAGATAGCTTCCACTGGGCAGACTGGCTCGCAGGCGCCACAGTCGACGCACTCATCAGGTTGGATATAGAGCATGCGTGTGCCGTCGTAGATGCAATCAACTGGACACTCTTCGCGACAGGACTTGTCCTTAACGTCAACGCAAGGTTCGGCGATTACATAGGTCACGGGAGTTCCTCCTGAAGGTTCGAGCGGTAGGCGGTAATTCTAACCCTGCGAGAGGTTGATTGCACGATTACTGTTGGGTTATGAGCGCTGAAGAGTTGCGGGCCGCGATTGGCAAGCGAGCCACGATTCGCCTTCATAATCTCGATGGCGGCTTCAGAGATATTGTCGGCGTTTTACATAGTGAGACGAGCCTTATCAATCGGCGCGGTGAGTTAATTGAATTCGAGCTTGAGAAAGTTGCTCTCTTCAGAGTTATTCCTGTCTTTAATCGACGCGATGCCAAAGCCGGCCAGTTAAGTATTTATGACACTCTCTCGCGTGAAGTAAAGAGTGTGCAGAGCCGTGATGGCTTTATCTCAATCTATTGCTGTGGTCCTACCGTCTACAGGGATGCACACGTGGGAAATCTCAGAACCTTCCTGCTCTCTGACTTAATCGCAAGAACTCTGACCTTACAAGGGGTCGATGTTCAGTTGATTCAGAACATCACAGATGTAGGGCATATGGCTGATGATTTTGAAGATCAGGACAAGATGCTCGCTGAATCCGAGAAGCGCAAAGTTGACCCTTTCGAAATAGCGCGAGAATTTGAAGCACGATTCCATCGCGATCTCGCTCTGTTAAATATTAGGGCTGCCGATCGCTATCCACGTGCCTCAGAAAATATGGAGTCGATGCAGAAAGCAATCGCTGAATTGATTGAGAAGAAATCGGCATATCTTGGTAGCGATGGCTCTATCTATTTTGATGCAACATCCTTTGAAAGTTACGGGGCAATCAGTGGTAATCGTTTAGAGGCCCTTAAGCCAGGGCACCGATATGAATATAAAGATGAAGGTGGAAAGAGATTCCACGCAGATTGGGCGCTCTGGAAATTAGCTGGCGCTAGAACTCAAATGATTTGGGAATCTCCATGGGGAGCGGGTTTCCCGGGTTGGCATATCGAATGCAGCGCTATGTCCATCGATTTTCTCGATGCAGCCGTTGATATCCATGTTGGTGGAATTGATTTGAGATTTCCTCACCATGAAAATGAACGAGCACAATCGAATTCACTCACCGGACATGAAGTCGTACAAACATGGGTGCATGGGGAACATCTGCTCTTTGAAGGCAGGAAGATGTCTAAGAGCGCAGGAAATGTTGTACTTCTTAGTGATCTCATAGAACGTGGCCTGGATCCACTCTCGCTTAGGTTCGCACTTCTTGAAAATCGCTACAGATCTCAGATGGATCTTTCCTGGGCATCGCTAGAGGCTGCACACTCCACACTTCGTCGTTGGAGAAAGTTGATGAGCGAGTGGGGAACTTCATCAGAGTTCAAGATTGATGAGGAAGTTACTGATTCACTTTCAACTGATTTAGATACTCCTCGCACGATGCAGCGACTTCGAGCGATTGAGAAGGATTCATCGATTGGTAACCAAGATAAACGCGCAATATTCTTATATGCCGATCAAGTGTTGGGGCTGGCGCTAGACCGAACTCCTGAAGAGAAGCCGCTCACCGATGAACTCAAGAATCTTTTACGCGATCGAGAGATTGCCCGAAAAGAGAAGAACTGGGCTGCCAGCGATGCTCTACGTAACGAGTTAGAGAACGCTGGGTTAGAGATTAATGACAGTGCAGCTGGACAGAGCTGGAGCTGGAAGTAATTACACTCTCCTCAGCGCAGCGAGTATCCCTACAAGAAAACCAATAAAGAGCAGTGCGCTTCCAGCGTTATCTCCCTGAATAAGAAGCTCTTGGCCAGCCCCAAATGTTCCGGCGCGAATAATCACGATAATCCAGGCAGTAAGTGCCAGAAATTTATAGCGCTTCTTTCCGAGATATCTTCCAATCCACCAGATCGCGATGTAGGTCGAAGTAATAGCAAGTATCACTCCAAATGGTGGGAGCGATTGGTGAATCAAAGTGGCAGCTATCGCAGTAGCAGATCCGAGTCCGATTGAAAGTAGAAAATTCATTCTGAAAGAGAGATTCCAGAGAAGAGATCTGACTCGAGCCCAGTTGAATTAACAGCCGGCCCTTTCTCTCCTTTAACTAGCGTGTAGTACTCGTTACCCCATATCTCTAAACCTAAATTATTTGAAAGCGCAAAGAATGGACCATCGACAGCAATTTGAGTTCCATGAGCGCGCATCGCTTCCATCTTCTGCTCAACAAAATCTCCGCCATCAATAAGTGCGTGAACGAAGGAGTCATCTTTTGCAAAGGGAAGATCGTCGGCGCTCTCCGCTCCCATAAAGTCTGAACCCAGCGCCTTCATCTTGTCGATTCCATCTTGGATAACAGATTTCGGCATGACATTCCAATAGATCTTGGGAATATCCCACGTTGCTAACTTCGCTGCCGCCATTGCGACTCGATGGGCCTGTATGTGATCGGGATGTCCATACCCACCAAATTCGTCATAGGTAATCATCACGTGAGGCTTTACCTCTTCTATGACCTTTATGAGAGAACTAGTGGCGATATCGAAATCTGCTTTCCAGAATGTATCTTCACGGTTATTGGCATCCGTTCCCATCATTCCACTATCGCGGTACTTACCTTGGCCTTCTGCAAGGAAGCGATGGTCTTTCACTCCAAGTGCAACCATCGCATTGGCAAGTTCTGTAACTCGATGCTCGCCTAAGCGATCGTCATTGTGGGCGGCAAGGTGTGCGAGGTCTTCAATAAGGACTTCGCCTTCTTCACCGCGAGTACAGGTAATGAGAGTTACTGATGCACCGAGTGATGCATACAGCGCCATAGTGCTTCCATTGTTGATGGTCTCGTCATCGGGATGCGCATGCACAAGGAGCATGCGATAACCCTTATAGCTATCAAGCATCAATAGACCGGCAGTGAAGTATCTATTTGTTTCGCCCAAGCGACAACGCCACCAGATACATGCGATGCATCAGCAAAGCCTGCGTTCTTGAGGATTGCAAGACACTCCGCAGATCTGACTCCACTCTTGCAGTGAAGAATTATTGGCTTATCTTGTGGAAGCGTCGATAGAACACTGCCATCGATAAATCCTTGCTTAGGAATGAGGTGCGAGGTCGGAATCCGAACGATGTCGAACTCGCTTGGTTCACGTACATCGATGAGATAGAAATCTTCATCTCCATCAATCTTTGACTTGAGTTCTTGCACGGTAATTGTCGAACCGGTGCTCGCTTCTTGCGCTGCATCAGAGAGCACTCCGCAAAATGCTTCGTAATCCGGAAGCAACGCTGTCTGCTTTGGTTTCTCGCTACAGATTGGGCAATGTGGATCTTTGCGAACCTTGATTTTTCTAAAGGTCATATCCAGTGCGTCGTAGACCATTAAGGAGCCAATAAGTGGCTCGCCAATTCCGGTGAGAACTTTGATTGCTTCAGTTGTTTGAATAGAGCCAATCGTTGCGCAGAGGACTCCGAGGACTCCACCTTCGGCGCAACTTGGCACCATTCCGGGAGGTGGTGGTTCTGGGTAAAGGCATCGATAGCAAGGCCCGTACTCAGCCCAAAAAACACTCGCCTGTCCATCAAAGCGATAAATCGATCCCCACACATATGGCTTCTTCAGTAAAACGCATGCATCGTTAACTAGGTAACGTGTTGCAAAATTATCTGTGCCGTCGACGATGATGTCGTACTGGGCAAAGATTTCCATGACATTTGAATTATCTAAACGCGTCTCATGTGTAATCACATTGACGTGTGGATTAATCTCGGCAATCTTCTCTTTCGCACTCTGAGCTTTACTCTTACCAATATCTGATTGGCCATGAATAATCTGACGCTGCAAATTGGATTCATCGACAGTGTCGTACTCGACTATGCCGAGAGTGCCGATGCCGGCCGCTGCCAAATACATCAGTGCTGGAGAACCAAGACCGCCTGCACCAACACAGAGGACTTTTGCATTCATCATGCGCTGCTGACCTGCCATCGCGACATCTGGGATGATCAAATGGCGGCTATATCGACGGACTTCATCGACGGTGAGCGCTGGACCCGGAGTAACAAGCGGAGGAGTCTTCATGGTGCAATTCTGCCGTACTGTGCGTTTGCCTGCCAATTCTGTACGATGCGCACAATGACTATAGATACTTCACATGCAAACGGTTCGCGTTCAGATAAATCTCGCCTTCCACGTGACGAAAGACGAGCGCTTCTGCTCTCTGCAGCTCTTGAGGTGTTTACCGCAGCGGGTTATCACTCAGCAGCGATGGATGAAATTGCAGATAGAGCCAATGTCAGTAAGCCGGTTCTCTATCAACACTTTCCCTCAAAGTTAGATCTCTACCTTGCTGTCCTTGATCTTCATATCGACTCTCTCGTCTTTGAGATTCAAAAGGCAATCTCATCTACACCTGATAATCAGCAACGAGTTCATGTGACTATTGATGCTTACTTCGACTTTATCGAGAATGAAGGCGAAGCATTCCGTCTGCTCTTTGAGAGCGATATGAGCGTTGAGCCACAAGTTCGTGAGCGCCTTAATCGCATGACATACGATTGTGCAGCTGCAGTCAGCGGCGTCATTTCAAATGACACCGGCCTTCCACGTGAAGAAGCGATGATGCTTGGTGTTGGTCTCATTGGTTATGTGCAGGTCACAGCGCGACATTGGCTTGAAAGAGATGGAAAGCTCTCTCGCACGCAAGCAATTGAACTTGTTGAGAACCTCATGTGGCGTGGAATATCTGGATTTCCCCGTACTGAACTCTGACTCTAAGATAGGGCTATGAGCTCAAAGAAATCAGATAAGGCATCACAAGTTCGCATCTCCATCACTAATGTAAATAGCGAACTCTCCTTCGAGTGCCCTCTGGCTCCAGAAGAAATCCGAGCGGCAGTTACTGCAGCGCTCTCTTCATCATCTCCCCTTATTCTCACTGATGTTCGTGGCCACGAAGTTATCGTTCCTGCTGAGAAAATTGGATATGTAGAGATCGGGCAACCAACCGAACGCCGTGTCGGTTTCGGTGCCAACTAAGTGTCGCTTACCTTCGCAGACCTACCTCTTCGCAAAGAGACAATCGATGCTCTCCATGAGCACGGCTTTACATCACCATTTCCCATTCAAGAGATGGTCATGCCTATCGCACTCGCAGATGGCGATGTCATTGGCCAGGCAAAGACCGGTACAGGTAAGACTTTAGCTTTCGGTATTCCGGTAATTGAGCGAGTGATTGCTCCTAACGATCCAGATTGGCCAACACTTGCCAATCAAGGTGACCCACAAGTTCTTATCGTTGTCCCCACCCGCGAACTCTGTGTTCAGGTAACGAAAGATATTGAAGAACTCTCTTTCAATAGAGGAATCCGCACGCTAGCTGTTTACGGTGGTCGCGCCTTTGAGCCGCAAATCGAAGCGTTGCAGGGTGGGGTTGAAATCATTGTTGGAACTCCAGGGAGATTGCTTGATCTTTATCGTCAAGGACAGTTGAAACTTAAGAATGTCTCACGCGTGGTTCTCGATGAAGCAGATGAGATGCTCGACCTTGGCTTCCTGCCAGATGTTGAAAAGATTTTTACAAGTACACCAGCACGCCAGCAAACGATGCTCTTCTCGGCAACTATGCCTGGTGACATCATCGCTCTGGCTCGTCGATTCATGAATCAGCCGGTACACATCCGTACTCAAGATAATGAGGATGAGGGTGCTGTCGTTTCTCGCATCAAGCAACATGTTATCCGTGCACATGCCATGGATAAGATCGAGATGCTTGCGCGAATCTTGCAGGCCGATGGTCGCGGACCGACAATTGTCTTCTGTCGCACAAAGAGAACCGCGCAGAAAACTTCAGATGAGTTAGTTGAACGTGGATTTAGAGCGGCAACTATTCATGGAGATTTAGGTCAATCTGCTCGCGAAAAAGCTCTCAATGATTTTAAGGCAGGAAAATCAGATGTACTTATTGCAACTGATGTCGCTGCGCGTGGAATCGATATCGATGGAATTACTCACGTGATTAATTATCAGTGTCCTGAAGATGACAAGACGTATGTGCACCGTATCGGCCGTACAGCTCGTGCTGGCGCAGATGGCATCGCAGTCACCTTTGTCGATTGGGATGATATGGCTCGCTGGAAGATGATTGATAATGCCCTCAAGCTTGGATTACCTGAGCCAGTTGAGACTTATTCATCATCAGAGCACCTCTATGAGATGCTCAATATTCCAGCAGGATCACAAGGATCTTTGAAGAAGGTTCGTGCTCCGCAAGAGAAGAAAGTCTCTTCTGAGAGAGCTCCTTCTGAAAAGGCTGCAAGTAAATCAGCTGAGCCACGTGCAAAACGTGAGCGCACAAGAACTAAGCGGATCGCCGATTAATTAGCTGTAAAAGCTTTAATTGCATTTGCCAACATCTGAACAGCGATTGCCGCAAGCAATAAACCTGCAATGCTCGCAAGCAAGGTCACCCCAGCATCCTTAATGACGTTAACAATCTTCGTTGATGCCATCAGAACAGTTCCGATAATCAGGTGCACGGCAAGAATTGCAACTGCGAGTCCAATAATCTGAGAAGTTGTATCTGCTTGCTGTACGTAAATCATCGTCGCAACAATTGCGCCGGGGCCTGCCAGTAAAGGAGTTCCCAGAGGAACCATTCCGATATTAGAACTCTTTTGATCTGCTCCACCCTTTGATGTACCCATCAATAATTGAAGCGAGACATAGAGAAGCAGTAATCCACCTGCTGCTTGCAGCGCCTCGATTGAAACATGCATGTAATCGAGAATGAATTGGCCAAAGATTGCAAAGCTAGCGATAACGAAGAGTGAGACTCCGGCCGCCTGCCACGCCAATCTAATGCGCTCTTTCGGTGACTTGTCGCCTACAAGCCCTAGGAAAATTGGAGTTGCACCTGGTGGATCCATGATGACAAATAAGGTGACAAATGCTTGAGTCGCAAAGGTGACTGCATCAACTGTATTCATTTACGTATAACCCTTCGTGCATCTGCTTGCGCCTCTAACGCCTCCCATTGTGCCGGATGCGTAGTGTTCTCTGCCATGGAATTAAGTTTTCCTGTGCCGTGATAATCACTCGCACCTGTTATCGCAAGATTCAACTCCGTTGCTATTGCAATTAATGCTCGCTGTTCATCTGGACTTTGGTCGCGATGCGCGACTTCAATTCCATTGAGCCCTGCAGCTACCATGCCTGCAAATGTGGATGCATCGAGAATTTCTCCTCTACGAGAAGCAAATGGGTGAGCAATGACTGCTACTCCCCCAGCCCGACGAATCATTGAAATTGCATCCTCAGGAGTCGGTGCAGCATGAGTTACGTAATATTTAGATTCATTATGGAGAAGATCTAGAAACGCTTCATCACGGCTCTTCACTACTCCATTTGCAACGAGAGCATCAGCGAGGTGGGGTCTACCTAAAGTCGCCCCAGGTGGCGTTGTGCGCTGTACATCTTCGATGGTGATGTTGATGCCATCTGCTCGAAGAAGTTCAATCATCTTTCGCATTCTAGGGATTCTTGTATCACGTGAATCCTCAAGCATTTGTTGCATATCTTTATGTTCGCCATCGAATAAGAGGCCAAGCATATGAACACTGATTCCATCTGGAGTGAGACATGAAATTTCTGCACCAAGTGCGAGTTCAATCTGCGGCGCTACCGCAGTGATTGCCTCGGCCCATCCTGCAATCGAGTCATGGTCGGTTAACCCCAAAGTTGTTACACCAGTTGAGAGCGCCTTCTTTACGAGAGCAAAGGGAGAGTCAGTTCCGTCGCTACAGGTTGAGTGGGTATGTAGGTCAATCACGACGCCAACTTCCTTTCGCCCTCGGCAATATCTGGTTTCGTTCTCAGCACCACAAGGATGCATCCAGCAAGAATGAGAATAACACCCGGAATAATTGAAAGCGTTGGTTCTTTACCAATTTTGAATATGAAAGAAATTATCGCTGCGATAGGGACTTCAAAGAAGACAATCATTGAAACAACGGCTGGTGAAACACGCTTGAGAGTTAGGTTAAACATGGTGTGTCCCAGAATCTGAGCCCCAAGGATTAACCCGAGGAGAATCCACCACTCCTTTGCATCGAAGTTAATGATTTCATATCCTAGAAAGATAGCCATGGGTAGCGCTGTCATCGCACAAACGAAGTAACAGATAGTTGTATAAGAAGTTGTCTCTAAATGCTGCTGCGCCTTAGATCCAATTAACATGTAAGCCGCAGCAAGTGCGCCCGAAACTAGAGCTGCAATATCGCCAAGGAATGATTTACGGTCTAGTTGAAGATCGATACCTGTAACTACAAGTACTCCAGAGAAACTAATGAGCATCCCGAGCCAAGCTTTTTTGGGAATATGTCCACCTGTGAGCTTTACAAAGAAAGCGGCAAAAATTGGTTGCGTCGCGACTATTGCAGTTCCAGCTGTAACGCTTGTCAGTCTCATGGCAAGAAAGAATCCAACAAAGTGGATTGCAAGAACGACCCCCGCCAAAACAGCCCATCGCACTCCAGTGCGATTTAATTTATGTCGAAGCGCAAAGGGAAGAGTGACAAGTGATCCCCCAAGATTTCTCCAGAAGATCAGCGTCGGGACCGGCATCGCGCTAAGAGCAATCAGTGGTCCCGATGAGCCGATGCCAAAGATTCCGATAATCAGACGGATGAGGTCAGGTCTTGCCGGTAATTGCGTGTGATTGTGAATGCCCGAACTCATATGGCAAACCTAGTCGATAGAGCACCCGTTACTCTTATCCCATGAGCGGAAATAACTTCAATCGTATATTTCTCGCGCGTCTAGCCGGAACAGCTGTATTTGACCCAAATGGTGATCCAGTAGGCAAGGTGCGCGATGCTGTCGCGACCCTGCGTTCCAATAATCAGTCACCAAGAATTCTGGGGCTCGTCGTCGAAGTGCCTCTACGCCGTCGCGTCTTCGTTCCTATTACTCGAGTAACATCGATTGAATCTGGAGCAGTTGTCATTACTGGTCTTTTGAATATGCGTCGTTTCGAGACTCGCACTGGAGAGCTGATGGTGCTTGGCGATCTTTTAGATCGATCGATCACGCTACTCGATAGCGACGAACAGGTACTCGTTGAAGATATGGCGATGGAAGAAAATCGCACTGGCGATTGGTTGATTACCAAAGTGCACATCATGCGTAAAGGAAGAGGTCTGCGCCGAAAAGGTGCTACCTCAACTGTTGCATGGGAGGAAGTAACTGGGTTCGCTCACAATGAATCCAATCAAGGTGTAACAAATCTTCTCTCAACAATTGGAAACCTTCGCGCTGCTGATCTTGCAACCGTTCTGCAAGATCTTGCTCCGAAGCGACGCGTTGAAGTTGCGCGAGCACTCGATGACGAACGCCTTGCCGACGTTCTTGAAGAGATGGATGAGTCCGAGCGAGTTGCCCTTCTTGCAGAACTTGAAGGAGAGCGTGCTGCAGATATTCTCGAAGAGATGGATCCTGATGATGCGGCAGATTTGCTCCGCGAAATCGGTGAGGAGCGAGCACAAGAGCTCATTAACTTGATGGATCCTGAAGATGCAGAAGATGTTCTTCGATTGATGACCTATGAAGATTATTCAGCTGGTGGAATGATGACAACCGAACCCATCATTATGTCTGCCGATTACACCGTTGCTGATGCACTGGCTGCAGTACGTCAGAGTGAGATTTCTCCAGCGCTTGCCTCTCAAGTATTTATCGCTCGCCAACCCCTTGAGACACCAACAGGTCGCTTCATCGGCATGGTTCACTATCAGCGATTACTACGCGAGCCACCAGCAACGCTCCTAGGATCGATTGTTGATACCAACACTCAGGGCGTTAATCCTGACGCATCCCTGCATGCAGTTTCGTCATACTTAGCTAGTTATAACTTGCTCTCTTTGCCGGTAATTGATGCAAATGATCGCTTACTTGGCGCAGTAACTGTCGATGACGTGCTCGATCACTTATTGCCAGAAAACTGGCGCCATGATCACCGAGATTCTGCGACTACTACTGCAGCACTTGAGAGCATAGATACAAGTTTTGTGGATTCAATAGATTCACCAGAGGGGGTGTAGAGATGGCACGTAACTACGGTTTAGATACTCCACGCGAGACACGTCGATCTCTGCGAGCAAATTATGACCCAGAAGCATTTGGTCGCCTCTCTGAACGATTCGCTCGTTTTCTAGGCACTGCACGCTTCTTGGTTTACATGACAGTCTTTGTACTGAGCTGGGTCATCTGGAATTCCTTGGCACCTACAAGTATTCGCTTCGATGATTACCCATTTATCTTCTTGACTCTCATTCTCTCGCTTCAAGCTTCTTACGCTGCGCCACTGATTTTGCTTGCACAGAACCGTCAGGCAGATAGAGACAGAATCACTCTCAACGAAGATCGTGCGCAGAATGCTCGCAGCATTGCAGATACTGAATATCTCACTCGCGAACTTGCAAGCTTACGTATTGCTTTGGGTGATGTAGCGACTCGCGATTACCTTCGTAATGAACTTGGCGATATTGCTAAAGAAATTGTTGAAGAGTTACGCAAGCCCGAGTCGGACGCCAAGTAAAGATTTTTCGCGCACAACTAATTTAGAAACGACTTCTTGAATTGCCTTGGCGCTGGCGCTCTCTGGATTTGCAATCACAACAGGCGCTCCTGAATCTCCACCTTCGCGAAGTTCTGGGCTAAATGGAATCTTTCCAAGAAGCGGAACATCTCCACCGATAAGTTGAGATAAACGCTTCGAAGTCTCTTCCCCACCACCTTCGCCAAAGAGCGATGTGAGTTCGCCACATTTTCCACAAGGGTAAGCGGACATGTTTTCAATAACGCCAATAACACGTTGGTGAATCTGGTGAGCGATACGTCCGGCGCGTTCTGCAACTTCGGCGGCAGCGACTTGTGGTGTTGTAACAACAACTATTTCAGATGTTGGTACGAGCTGGCCTAATGAGATTGCAAGATCTCCGGTACCCGGAGGTAAATCGATATAGAGTAAATCCAAATCTCCCCAATAAGCATCTGAGAGAAGTTGTTCTAGCACTCGATGCAGTAGCGGTCCACGATATGCAATCGCATCTTCGCGCTCTGGCTTAAACATCTCCATAGAAACAGTTTTAACACCGTAAGACTCGAGTGGAATAAACATCTGATCGATAGCAGTTGGCCGCTGACCGATGAGTCCCATAAGACGTGGAATTGAATGGCCATAGACATCTGCGTCAAGAATTCCCACCCGGAGGCCCTTTTGTGCTGATGCCACTGCAAGGTTGGCAGTCAGTGATGACTTTCCGACGCCACCTTTACCCGATGCAACACCGATAACTCGAGTCAGTGAATCTGCTTGCGCAAAGGAGATGAAACTTTCTCGACCATTGCGAAGTAACTTCTTAATATTTGCTCGCTGGGCTTCATCCATGACGCCAAATTCAATTTTTACTTTCTGGATTCCAGGAACGGCAAGGACTGCTTTCTCAATATCACTCGTCAAGCGATCTTTCATGGGACAACCAGAAATAGTAAGCAGTATCTCTAACTCAGCGATTTCACCATTGAGGGTTGCTGATTTGACCATGCCTAGTTCGGGAAGAGCCCGATGGAGCTCGGGATCTTGAACAGTTGCAAGAGCATCATTGAGCAAATCTAGGGTTGTCACAGTAAATCTGGGTCAATCTTTGCGCGAAGCTTAATCTCTGAGTCTGCATCGTCCTGATCCATGACGTTAGCAATTTGCTTCTTGATAAAACTCTTCGGATTGAGATCAGATGGCTCGAGATCTTCGAATCCAGGGCCAAGATTTTCTTTGAGTTCACTTGTCGCCTTGGTGGCAAAGGTGCGGGCCTTTTTCACAAATCGAGCTGCATCCACAGCAAATGTTGGCAATCTTTCTGGCCCTATGAGAATCATTGCGAGCACAGCAAGGCCGATTACTTCACCGGGGCCGAAGTCGAAGAACATATAGAAAGTCTACCCTGTCAATCAGATGCAGTAAGTGTGAGAGTTGCACTCTTCAGTGTTCCACCACGCTTGTAGGTTATCTTGACTTTATCGCCCACA
>JBILBB010000166.1:0-23276 GCA_044353955.1 Candidatus Planktophila sp.
TCAATGATCTGGCTGCGTAAAGAGCCTTCCATCTGATCCAAGACTTTCGGAGACATCATCGGATCGAGAACTCTGCGATAACGAGCATGATCAGGTGGGTCAATCGCGATGGGAATCAGAGGCACCCGAGAACCAAGACCATCGAAGGCACGCGCTGAAGAGAAGATCTCTGGGTGAGTTTGGCCAAAACGCACCGCCTCGTGGCTGGTCAGGAACCAACGGCCATCTGCTTCGTACACCGCCCCGGGAGCAGCAACGACGTTCCAGCCCAGGGTTCGGTCGTATTCCATAGGAGCGGTGAAGAATGGATTGCTGAGAGGCTCGTTCATGGTTCCTCCTGGGGCCTTAGCTCGCTGGGCGAGTATATAGTCAATTTGGTCTTACCAATAATATCATAGACACGGATTCTCTGTACATGAATCCTGATAAATGCTATCTTTGGTCCCACCAATAGTTACGTATCGTTGTGAGAAATGTCAAGGAACAGGCGAAGGGAGTCAGCCGGCATGAAGGTAAGTATCGACACGACAAAGTGTTCTGGTCACGGATTGTGCTACGCCGTTGCGGGGGAGATATTCGAGGATGACGAAAAGGGGTTCGGCCGGGTCAGAGGCGAGTTTTCTCAAGGAGATATTCCGGAGTCATTGATCGAGGATGCTGAATACGCCGCCAGCAACTGCCCTGAAGAAGCCATCAATCTCGCCAAATAGTATAGGGTCGCGGAGATTCGAGAGCATGAGCGCCACGGAGCCGTGGATGGGCGTCAACGGTCGGATCGCCTTTCACTGGAGTGAGCCCGGGAATCCACAGAAGCTACCCAACCATTCCAAAGGATGGGCTCACCATGGCATCGCACTGACAAGCACGGGCGACGTGGTTACCTTCGCTCCTGATCGACCCGAGGTCAGAATTTCCTCACCGGGCGGCGAACTTCGACGAGTCTGGGAAGCTCCCGTGTCGACGGGTCATGGATTGACCATCGCGACCACCAAAGGAAATGAATCGCTGTGGATTGCTGACAACGGTGACTCCCTGCTGCCGCAGCTAGACGGAAGTTACGCCAGCGCGCACGATGCAGGAGAAAGATTCCACGGGTCGGTGGTCCAGATGAGTTTGGATGGGGAGGAGATAAGTCGTCTACCTGTCCCTCCACACCAAGCCTATGCCGCGGGAAAATTCTGTCCGACAGATGTCGCTGTCAATGAGACGCAGTACGGTGGCGATGGTCATGTCTGGGTTGCCGACGGTTATGGTGAATCATTGGTACACGAGTTTGACGAGCACGGTGTGTGGTTGCAAACGCTCACAGGTGAGACTGGTCTCGGACGCTTCCTTGAACCACACGCAGTGTTCATCGATCGCCGCAAGGAGGTGCCCGAACTTTATATTGCCGATCGTGGACATTCCCGCATTCAGGTATTCGGCTTGGACGGAAGTTTCCTGCGTGGCGTCGGTGTGGGGGAACTCATCAGCCCGGGCGGGTTCGCGAGGTTCGGGACTGGACTGCTCGTTGCGGAACTCGATGCCAGAATCACGATCCTCGGACCAGACGACGAGGTCGTTGAGCGATTCGGGGAAGGGACGAAAGCCGATCGCGAAGTTGCGGGGTGGCCGAACTTAATCTCGCCGGCTGGGGAAATCGTGCGCCCAGTGCTTGAGCCCGGAGTTCTCCGGACTCCCCATGGCATCACCTCCGATGCGGGCGGCAATGTGTACATCTCGGAGTGGCTCGTGGGTGGGCGCGTCATCAAGCTTGTACCCGTCACGCCCTTGTAGCAAGAGTGATGAACACCTAGCGAAGCTAACTGATTTCACTTAGGAATTTCTCGCCCTTAAAGTCAGGTTTGTTTCCACCCCGACATCGCCGATTCGAGGTGCCACATCATTGCGCCTTCGGCCCTCAACGAGTCCGCGTCGCAGAGCGCTTCAATAAGTCGAATCAGTTCATGACTGGCAGAATCTATGTCGTGAGTACGGTATCCCGACGCTAGCACTTTTGCCCGAGCAGCAGTTGCTCGTACGCTATTGATAATCATGTGGATGAGCGGGTTTTGGGTAGACTCCGAAATTGTCGAGTGAATCTCATGGTCCAGTTCAATTAATCGAGCGAGGCCGGAGGGTGACTTCTTGAGCTGAGCAAGTTCATCACGCACTTCAAGAAGTCGCTCACGATCCTCGCTTGTGAGCCGATTGGCGGCGATAGCAGCTGCGGCGGGCTCGAGAAGTCGACGTAACTCGAAGAAGTGGCTTAAGGACTGTGGGTCAACGTCGAGCACAAACTCCAGGGATTTGAAGAGCTCTGAAGATTCCAGACGGCGAACGTATGTTCCGGATCCGCGTTTGGATTCTAGAATTCCTAGCGAGACTAAACCGCGTATAGCTTCTCGAATAGAGCCACGTGATACGGAATAGGTTGCGGCTAAATCCCTTTCAGGTGGAATCCGCTGGCCTGCCGCGAAGTTGCCCTGAAGAATGCTCTCGCGCAAAAGTTGAGCAGCTGTTGCTACGCCCTCCCCAGGTTCGGTCTTTACGGCGGCTTTTTTAGTTGCCATAACTTCTCTCCTCTCGCTGGAGAATCTTTAGAAGATAACCATACCCATCTAGCGTGGGGTGTTGGAGCGGGCGCTCTTATTCTGGTCTTACAAATGTGATTCGCTCCAAAGAATACACGTGAGTTTCCCCAAATGATGACCATGCCCGCCTAGAGCTCAATCTTTGAGAAGAGGATATTGGTCCTACAAATAAAGGCAAAAATTCCCAAAATAGGCTACTATCGCGGTGAAAACAGCAAGAATTCTTAGAAATGGATGGACCAATTATGGAACTTGACCTTATCTGCTCAAAATTTCGCGCAATCCCGACCCCAGTTATTTGTGATGCGATGTACGAGCTTGGGATTCCGGAGCAGGTATTGTCTAGCCGTTTACGTCCTCTGCTGCCGTCAAAACGTGTGGCAGGGGCGGCATTCACATTAATGGGTCGTGCGATTGAGCCCGAGGTCGGCTGGGATGCGGGTATTCCTAGAATGCAGTCCTACCTTCGAATCTTTGAGGAGCTCGAATCCGACAGTGTGATCGTTTCAGTAAACCCCGGCAGCACAGTCGGACACTTTGGTGAACTCACCGGAAATGCCGCCAAAGCTAAGGGATGCCAAGGTGTGATCCTTGATGGCAATCTTCGGGATACAGAGGGTTTGCTCCGGATTGGCTTTCAGGTTTTTTACTCTGAGCTTTCGCCCTTGAATGGGATTGGCCGTTGGGAAATGTCGGAGAAACAGAATCCGGTGACAATTGACGGAGTGACCATTTTGCCCGGAGATATCATCATTGGCGACTTTGATGGTGTTGTCGTAGTGCCACGTGCTGATGCCGAAAGAGTGCTTCTTGAGGCGGAATCGATTGATGTAGCTGAGGCTAAAGTGCGCGCCGAAGCAGAAGAAGGAGTACCACCTATGGAGAGTTTCGAGCGTCATGGCCATATCTAATATCAAAAAGTTAATGGAGGAACATTGATATGAATCGAGTAATTCAAAAGGCACCCTTTGCGGATGCACTCGTAGCACTTGGAGAACGAAGAAAAGACGTTGTTGTACTTAGCGCCGATTTGAGCAAATACACTGACGTTCTTCCATTTGCCCAGAAATTTCCGAACCGTTTCATCCAAGTAGGTATGGCCGAGCAAAACATGATGGGTATTGCTGGCGGCTTAAAGAAAGCCGGTTTCCTTCCAATTGCCGTAACGTATGGTGTATTTGCGACTCGTCGAGCGTACGAACAAGTTGCCATGGCTCTTTGCACGGGTTCCTCACCTGCAATCATCGTAGCTTTTTTGCCTGGGATAACTACTCCTTTTAAAGCTACCCACCAAGCAACTGAGGATCTTGCATTAATGCGCGGAATACCCTCGATGACTGTTGTAGACCCAGTCGATGGAACGGAGTTGACCTCTGCACTGAATGCGGCTGCTAACCAAAGCGGTCCAGTCTATATTCGAGGAATTCGAGGAGAAGTCGAACAGCTATTTCCTCCAGAGAACTTCGATTTTGAACTTGGTAAGGCACGAGTTTTAACTGATGGAGGCGATGTCGCCATCATTAGCACTGGATTAGGAACTAATTGGGCTCTCGAATCAATTGAAATCCTCGAACAAGAGCAAATTAAGTCTACTCACTTGCATGTGCCAACTTTAAAGCCCATAGATCGTGAAGCAATTGAAGCGATAGCACGCAGATTCTCCAGAATTTACGTCGTAGAAAATCACTCAGTTATCGGTGGTTTAGCCAGTGCTGCAGCTTCTGTGATTTCAGAAGTTGGAATTCCTACTAAATTGATTCCACTTGGAATTCCAGATTTATGGGCTCCAGCTGGTTCGGTTAGTTATATTCGCGAGCAGCTTGGACTTAGTGCCAACGCGATTGCACAAAAGATCAAAACTCAGGAGGCAAATTCATGATGACCGATAAAGAGATTGCAGAAAAGGCGCTTTCAATACGCCGACGATGTGTGATGATGTGCAGAGGACGTGGTCAAGGATATGTTGGCCAGGGATTGGCGCTTGCTGACCTAATGGCAGCTCTATATTTTGATGAACTTCGGCGAGATAACTCTGGCCAACTACACGATCAATTTGTTCTGTCCACCGGTCACAGTGCTATCGCATTATTCGCCACTCTTGGAGAACTTGGTGTATATGATGAAGAAGAGCTGGCTACTTATGGACAGGATGGTTCACGCATTGAAGAAAGCCCGTTAGAGGGAATCCCCGGATTTCTAATAACAGGTGGGGCTTTAGGGCAGGGCCTTTCGCAAGCGGTGGGCATGGCGCTCGGTAACCGCATTAAAGATTCTGACTCACGTACTTTCTGCTTAATCAGTGACGGCGAACTTCAGGAAGGACAAATCTGGGAAGCTGCGATGGCCGCTGGGCACTATAAACTAGGCTCATTGATTGTTTTAGTTGATAACAATCGAATGCAAGCCGACGGCGCAACGGCGGATGTAATGACCGTCGAACCAGTTCCTGAGAAATTTGCGGCATTTGGATTTCGAGCTGAACGAGTTGATGCAAACGACTTGCCTGCCCTTAGAGCAGCGCTAGAGCGTACTCGTGTCTCCGATGGAAGACCACAAGTTCTCGTTTGCGAAACATTACCCGGCAAGGGCGCTGCCAGCCTTGAGGCGTATGAAAAAGTTCACTATGTGCGTGCTGCCGAATCAGTGTGGCTTCAAGCATTAGCAGAACTCAAATGAGTTAGTCTCAACCATGTCCGTTGACGCCTAAAAGTAGGTGAGTGCAGTTCCCACAATTTGACCGTCACCATTGGCGACCAGAAGTGTCCGCCAGCGATCAAAGACGGCACATGGATGTGATATTCCTAATTCGAGCACATCGCCTACAGCTAGTAGATCGTCATCCGGTAAATCAACGTAAAGGTGTTGATCATTAGCCTTTCTAGGATGTAGCGCTCCTCCATCACGAACAGAGCCATCGGCGGCATGAACAGCGTGTACAACCGGTAATCCTTCCGCGACAGGAATGTCGCGCACACCTGCGCCAACGATTGCAAGACCTTTCTCTGGTCTGGAAAGCACGGCGGCATATACTCGAATTGCGGGGGCTAGAACGGGATGCTCACCTGGCGCGAAAGTACCAAATGGAGAAGCTTTATCAAAAATTCCGGAATCATGCGTTACATAACAGCCGCCGCGAATAACAAGCTTACAATCACTTCCCAAAGTTGCGAATGCAGAAATGACTCTATCGAAAAAGATGCTGCCACCTGCGCTCGCGAGTCGTGGCGCTGATGGTTCGATGAGGGGGAGCACTGCTCGGATTGCGGCGACCCAAGAGTGGAGATATTCATCTACAACAGTCAGTAACGCGGGATCACGTGATGCGCCGAGGATACCTTCGTACCCTTCGACCCCCACAAGTCGAAGTGTCTGCGCATGGTTCTTTACCGAGTTGGCCAAGGAGACTACCTCATCGATTGACCTAACTCCCGCTCGTCCCCCCTTCATCCCGAACTCGACGAGAATATCTAACCTTCGCGTCGAATCAGATTCTGAAATGGCGGTCGAAAGACGCCGGATTCCCTCTTCGCTATCGACAAGACAGATGATTTCTACATTTTCATCTTGGGCGAGAATCTGGGCCAGACGGCGCGCTGAATAGGTATCAATAACTTCATTTGCAATCAAGACGCGCTTGACCCCGAAGGCAATACAGACCTCTAACTGGCTCACAGTTGCGACAGTTAAACCCCATGCGCCAGCAGCCAGCTGTTCTCTCCATATTTCCGGGCACATTGTTGCCTTGGCATGCGGTGCCAGGAGAGCGTTGTGTTCGTTAATGTATTTCTGGAAAAGTTGAATATTCGCAATCAGGATATCTCGGTTCAATATGATGTTCGGCAGAGGTACGTCTCGTGCCAGGACCCAGCCCTTACCTGAGATCTCGCTACTGTCACCGTGGAAATTTGCAGGTAGTGATTTCTCAAGGTGTTTCAAGGTGTCTCCATCCATTCTGGTCATACCAATTTGATGTATTTTACTAGTATACTGCTAAATAAGTAGGATTGGACCAACCAATTTAAGCGAAGGGCGTATCGTGAGTTCAAACAGAGAGTATGTAATCTTAACTGGTGCCGGTGGTGGAATAGGTCGTGGCATAGTCCAACACCTTACGGATCAAGGATTAGGCGTCCTCGGTATCGACATTTCAAATGAGGCGGTTGAGGCGGCAGCTTCAGCTGCTTCACCTAATGGTGTGTTTGAGGGAGCCGTAGCAGATATAAGCGATTTCTCAGTAGCGGCCGCCACTTGCGCAAAGCTTGTCAATCACCGCATTCGCGGAGTAGTCAATTGCGCTGGCGTCTTCGTCGGGCAAGAGTTCGAAGAGATTACAGAGAAGGACTGGCTCCCAATCATCACAAATAATCTGGTTACCACCATCTCGATGTGTCGGGCCGTTTTACCAATCTTGCGCGAGCAAAGTTACGGCTCCGTGGTCAACTTCGCATCGACAGCTGGTGAGTATGGAAGTATCCGCCCGGCCGCGTTATACGCAGCTGCGAAAGGTGGCGTGATTGCGTTGACCAAGTCGCTCGCACGTGAATATGGACAATTTGGTGTGCGTGTCAATGCGGTTTCACCGGGGCCAACCGATACAGCGGGATTCCGTCCGACTGCAAATTCAGGAAAATCGGATGCTGCCGCACGTACCCTGCTAGGTCGGATGGGCGCTCCCGCAGATCAGGCATTCGCAGTCGGGTTCCTTCTCGATCCTGGTACATCATGGATTACGGGAGAAGTATTGCGCGTTAATGGTGGAAGCTTGATTTAACTCTTCCGAGATTGGCGCTTGAGTCCTACTCCAGTTGTTGCACCTGTTAATTGGCCATTTCGAAGGACTAACTCGCCTCCAACCAAAACTTCTTTAACACCCTCAGCTAATGAGCGACCAGATCCGTAATCTGCGGTGTCCCGTACAGTGTTGGGATTGATAATCGCCAAATCTGCAATTGAACCGACGGAAATCTGACCTCTCTCTGGAATTGAGAACCTGCTCGCCGGGTGGCCAGAGAGTTTCCACGCTGCTTCACCCCAAGTCATTGATCCGGAGTCGCGGCAGTAGCGACTGAGCACCCGCGCAAAGGAACCCCAGCCACGAGGATGTGGTTGAGAACCAAGATAGATGCCGTCGGATCCGCACATATAACCGGAATGTTTGGCTAGCTCTTCAGCTTCGGCCTCACCAGAATTTCCAAAAGGTACTGTTGCACCCACCTCTAAACGTGAGGCGCACATAACTTCGGAGATGAACTCAGCTTCACTTACGCAATGCTGACGAGAAGCAGCGGAGATTGACATGCCTTCTGCCCAAGCGAATGCGGAGTCAGCGATGTAAGTGAATTCGACTTGTTCAAGCCAATCCGCTTCGAGTCCAATCTCCCTTCCACGGGTGATAAGCCATTCGCTTGCGAAATACTCAATCATTGTCGAGTGAGCAAGCGAAGCTATGCACTCCTCGACAGGCAAGGCCTGCATCGCAGGCGGCAAGACAAGAAGAGATAAATTGGTGCATCCACGTGCGTAGGGGTAAGCATCAAATGTTAAATCTGCGCCAGTTCGTGCACCAGCTTCCAACCATGACACTAGATCCTCAGTTGGTCCGTGGTAATGGGAGATGTGGGAGCGAACTGCAGCTTCACGAGAAATCGAGGCAGCTTCTGCGACCCCGGTCGCCTTATAGCCGCGCAGATGGGACACATACACTCCACCGTGCTTGCGGACAGGACCTGAAAGAGTGATTAACTCGGATGTAGAAGCGAACCGTCCGGGAAAATAATCGAGTCCTGTCGAGATGCCTAACGCACCATCTCGCATTCCACTCTCGATATAGCTTGTCATCTGCTCAAGTTCATCTTGCGTCGGTTCACGATCGGCCAACCCCATCACCGCATGTCGGACTGTCCCTTGAGGAACTAGGTAACCGACATTTACTGGGGAGGAATTGTCATACGTCTTAAGTAAGTCGCCTACTGATCTACCAACATACGTGGAATGTGGACCATTGATTGAAGCAAAATACTTCGTTGAATATTGACCATCGCCTGGGGCGTATGACACACCGTCCTGACCTACAATCACTGAGGTGACACCCTGACGTAGCACTGCCGCCTGGGCATCATCTTCGAGAATCTTTCCATCCAGGTGAGAATGAGTGTCGATGAATCCCGGGAAAATCATTCTCCCGGTGCAGTCAATTCTTTCAATCCCAGAAAGATCAATCCCAAAAGTATCAACCCTAGTGGTGTCGATTCGAATAATTCGGTTACCAGAAATGGTTACATCAGCACGTACTGGTTCGGCCCCGGTTCCATCGACAATCGAACCACCAACAAGTACAAGTTCTCGGTGGGTAGAGTCACGCATATAAGATAACAGTACCTTTTCAAGTCGATTATCTGATTAACGGAATATATGCGGTGCACTCAATTTCAACTAAAGTTAGGCCATAAATCTTGGCCTGGACTGTAGTTCGTGCGGGGGGCCTTTGCGGAAAGTGCTCGGCATACACCTTGTTATAGGCATGGAAATCTCTATCAACATCTCGAAGAAATGAGTTTACCTTTACGATATCGGTGAGGTCTCCACCAGCTGCACGTAGAATCTCTTCTATATTGGCCAAGGTCTGCCGGGTCTCCGCCTCGATACCGCCATCGATCAGCTTTCCCGGGAGCCATTGGCTGCCCTCCCCGGTCGGGCCGTAGCCTGGGAGATGTCCCACATTTCCGGATACGAAGACAAAGTCGCCAGCTCGCACAGCCTGCGAGAGGAAGGCATACTCATACGGGCCGCGAGGACCAGGATGAATGCTGATTGGATCGGACATGTGAATCGCCCCTTCTAGATATTGGTTGACCAAATCGTAGCATATGGCCATAAACAAGGGAAAAAAGTAAAGAAATATGCCGTTTGGCCAGACCAATCTATTGACATGGCTATATCGTGCTCAATAACATTGCGAGCACCAAGCGTCCAACGATCGACCGTTTGGTGACCTTAAACAAGTTCGATCGGTGAGACGAGGAGATTAGATATGTTAGAAATTCGCAATCTCAAGTACCGCTCGCGATTGAATCGCGAGGGTGGACGATCCCGGATTGCAGTGGCGGCCGCGATCGCAACTGCCATTGGGCTGGTAGTTAGCACCTCCCTGGTGAATGCAAGTGCGGCCCCCAAGCCAAAGGCACTTAGCAAGGCTACGATTGATTTTTACATGGGACCTTATGCGGCCACAACCGATGGGGCGATGAAGAAGATAATCAATTCATTCCAAAAAGCGAATCCAAATGTCAAGGTTCGTTACCAGACAGCTCCTTGGGACACCTATGACTCAAAGATGGGCACTGCGGCAAAGGCAGGCGATGGTCCTGGTCTTGCGATGCAATACACCTATGGTAAGTATGCCGCCGATGGATTACTTAATCCGATAAAGAATTGGGTAAGCCCGGCTGCAATGAAAGACATTATTCCAGTATTCGTAGATCCAAAGGAAAAGTGGGCTATCCCAGATCTCGCGTCTGTGCGTGGCGTATTCCACAATACTGAAATCGCAACTAAAGCCGGTGTCACCTCTACACCTCAGACTTTTGATGCACTCAAGGCGGCTGCGCTGAAGATCAAAGCGAGCAACCCTGGCATCACTCCTGTGGGATTTATATCGACAGGCGATGATGTTGGCGCTTCATTCTCGTACTACCTATTCGGTGCCGGCGGCGAGTGGATTGACAAGGAAGGCAACTTCCTTGTTGACAGCACTGCCAGCATCGCTGCACTTACTTTCTTGAAAGACTTGTACGACAACAAGTTGCTAGAGCAAGATGTAACTGCAAACCGTGGAGCTCAAGAAGAGCGTTTCCAAGCTGGGCAGACTGCAATTCTCCCAACCGGTAACTTCTTCGTAAACACTCTAAAGACAAATGTGCCTAACCTTAAGTACAAGGTCGGAGCACTGCCTCGCCAGTCAGGAGTTAAGCCTTTTGGTGTCGGGGTAACCGATTTCTTTGTCTCATTTAAGCAAGGTAACAAGGCACAAACTGCGGCAAGTACTGCATTGTTGGATCACTTGCTAAAGCCAAGTAATTACGTCGCTTGGTTAGCAGCAGATGGATTCTTACCAGTTACTAAATCTGCACTTGAGCCATACCGCAAGGCTGCGCCAGACATGGCACCATTCCTTGACAATTTAACGGCGGCTAAGTTCTATCCAAGTGCAGATGCCCGTTGGGCAAAGGTTGTATCAATCATGTCCGAATCAGTGCAGAATGTATTCCTCGGAAGAACTTCAGTAGCAGAGGGACTGAAATCAGCACAGAAGCAGATCGATGCGCTCCCTAGGGCATAGTTAGGAAACAACTACACAGTTCGGAATAAAATAGAAACTGCTCGAGTGAGCGAGAAGGAGTTGGCATGAACCAATCCCTGCAACGGCGGGCATATGCTTTATGGGCACTTCCAGTCGTAGTACTGGTGCTTGTGTTCGTGGCGTATCCGCTGGGATTGCTGATTGTCAGCTCCTTCTCGTCACTTAGTTTCTCGGGTCAAGTGACGGGATGGGCTGGATGGGATAACTACCAAGCCCTATTGATTGATCCAGCGCTCCCCAACGTATTGAGAAACACAGCCGGATGGACAGTGGGGGTGGTTGCCGGAACGCTTCTCATTTCGATTGGCGTAGCGATTGTGCTGAATGAGAATTTCCCCGGTAGGCGATTAGTGCGTTGGATTCTGGTAATTCCATGGGCGACCTCATTGATCATCACATCGCTCGTCTTCGCTTGGCTCTTCGATTCGCGACTGGGTACCATCAATGTGATCGGGATGTCGACTGGAATCCTCAGCGAACCAATAGCTTTCCTCGGAGCAGGTCAAACTGCGAAGTTGATTTTGATCTTCGTCGGTATTTTCGTCTCGGTGCCATTTACAACGTATCTACTTCTCTCCGGACTGCAAGGCATACCTGCGGAGTGTTATGAGGCAGCTTCAATTGATGGAGCAAACCGGATCCGACGATTCAGGTACATCACCTTGCCGCTGCTGCTCCCATTTATCCAACTGGCAGGTCTGTTAAATGCCATCTACGTCTTTAACTCGTTCCCTATCATCTGGATTCTAACAAGGGGTGGGCCAGCTAACGATACCCAGACCATTATCACCTATATGTACAAAATGGCATTTTCAACCGACGAAACAGGTAAGGCTGCCGCGCTTGGAACGGGCGGCTTCTTCCTTCTGCTTCTTTTGGGATCAGCTTATTGGATCACCCTGCGACGCTCGAACAGGATAACTGGATGACTGCGACACCAATGAACGTGCCTGCACAAAAAAAGCGCCGCATGAGTTCTCGCCAGCGACCCCGAGTCAATCGAGTTGCGCAGCTCTTAGGGTTTCTCTTGGCGATATTCATCATCGCCCCTTATATCGTTATGTTCTTCGTATCGATCATGCCTCGGACGGAAGTCTTTACTCCACCACTCCACGTTATCCCTCGCGCAATAGATTTCTCAAATTTTACGATTCCTTGGACAGACTTCCCGCTACCGATTTATTTTCGAAACTCGCTGATCATCGCCTTTGGGGCTACCGTGCTGGGGCTACTTATCGCTATTCCGGCTGCATATGTGCTTGCAAGATTCCGATTTCGATTCCGCACCGCGATTACGCTCACTCTACTAATGACCCAGATGCTTTCTCCTGCAATGCTAATTCTGGGCGTATACCAAGAATTCAGACAATTCGGCCTGCTCAACAATCTGGTGGCAGTCATCGTTGTAAACACCGCATTCACGGTTGCATTCGCAGTATTGATCTTGAGCGATGTCTTTGAATCCATCCCCTTCGAGATTGAAGAGGCCGCTTTCATCGATGGTGCGTCTCGCTTTGGAACGCTTGTACGGATAGTTCTTCCCCTCAGCGGACCTGGCCTTGCTACAGCGGGACTCTTCCTCTTTGCGCAAGCATGGAACGAGTTCACACTCGCACTCACGGTACTTAGTGATCCGGAACTTACTCCACTTAGCATTGGGTTGTATCAGTTCTACGGTCAGTTCGATAAACAGTGGACCTACCTGTTCGCGACAGCAGTTATGGGTGCTCTCCCTGTAATTTTATGTTTTATGTATCTTGAGCGCTGGCTCATTAAAGGCCTAACTGCAGGGAGTATCAAATGAAGAATCGCACGGCACTAGTAACTGGATCGGCATCAGGTGTCGGAGAGGCAATCGCACGGCGCTTAGCTCGCGATGGGGTATCGGTTGTGCTCATCGACATCTCACCAGATGTGACACACACTGCGAAAGTTATTGCCGAGGAATCAGGCAGCCAAACTTTGGCCTTCATTGCAGATGCCTGCGATTCCAAAGCGATGCGCGAGGTAGTTAATTCTGTGCAAGCTGCACTTGGTCCCATCGACATTCTTGTAAACAATGCGTGGGGTGGCACCGCTACTGGGGCTGCAATTGACATTACCGAAGAGGAATGGAACCAAACGCTCCGAGGTACTTTGACTAGCGCCTTCGTTAGCACGCAGTCCGTACTGCCACGAATGGTCACCGAAGGCCGCGGTGTCATCGTGAATATTTCATCAATTAGTGCAGAACGATTTTGTGGCCATGATGCTTACGCTGTCGCCAAGGGTGGGATGATGAGCCTTACCCGAAATCTTGCAGCTCGACATGGACGCGATGGCATCAGGGTTAATGCGATCCTGGCCGGAACGATAGTCACAGCAAACTGGAACGAACGAGCAGCGGCGCGACCAACTATCTTCGACGAACTAGTTCCTTACTATCCGCTCGGACGTTTGGGCACTCCTCAAGATATTTCAAGCGCCGTCGCCTTTTTAGTCTCGGATGAAGCTTCATGGATTACTGGTGCAGCTCTACCTGTTGACGGTGGACAATTGGTGTGGAACGGCGACTTGGCGCAGGTCGCCGAGTTAAAGAAAGATAGTGGCAGTACAAATGGCTAATGCAAATCGGGAGGCTACGGTCTTCGCCTTTCCGGTAGATATAGCAGCCGAAGGAGCGGAGTCCGCAATAGGGCGTATCGCCGATGCCGGAATGAATGGCATATCGCTCGCTGCTCTTTACCATGATGGCAGAGACTTGCTGCCTCACAATCCTCGTTATCGAATCAAATTTCAGGAAGATGGTGTCATCTTTTTCGACGCAGATTCATCTTTCTTTCAACGTGATGGCATCCAGCCATTGCGCGCCGCAACGAATAATGATTCAAAATCATTTGAGAAGGTGGTGAAAGCTGCCCGAAATCGGGGTCTATCTGTAATCGCCTGGACTGTATTTCTGCACAACACATCCTTAGGTCGTCGCAACCCCAACGCCGTAAATCGTAATGTTTACGGCGACCCGCAATTCACTTCTATCTGCCCAGCAAACCCAGCGACGGTTGCATATTCACTGGGAATTGTTAGAGCGCTCGTAGCTCAAGGAGTTGATGCAATCAATGCAGAAGGTCTGCATTTTCTTCCACTCGAACATGGATACCACCACGAGCGATACTTCTTACGAATCGGCCCAATTGATCGACTTCTCCTTGGACTTTGCTTCTGCACACATTGCATGCGGGTTGCCGCGAATCATGGTGTGGACACAGTTGCTCTTCAGAATGCAGTACGCGGGCGCTTAGACCGTGTCTTCGACTCCAGTGATTCTTTTGATCCAAGCGACGATACTCCTGAATTGGTCAACTCAATGTGGTCGGGCGAACTCGGCGCTTTTCTCAGAAGCCGTGAAGCGACCGTTACTCAACTTGCGGAGCAAGTGCATCAAGTGTTGCGCGAGAGCTCAACCAACTTTATCTTCAATGATCCCGCGGGAGCTTTTCAACAACCAGGTGATGCTTATTCTGATGAATCCTGGCGCATCGGGATTGACACTCATGAAATTTCTAAAGTCTGTGACGCGGTTCAAGTTTTAGCTTACGGCTCCTCACCATCGAAGATTGAGGAGAATGTCCGACGATACCGCCAACTACTCGCCAGTGATCTTCCAATGCGGGTTGCGCTACGTCCGATGTGGCCGGATTGCGACTCGATGGAAAACCTGACGGCGAAGCTCAAGAGTGTGCAGGTCGATGGAGTTATTGCAGCAGATTTCTATGCATATGATTTCATGCGCATTGAGGAACTCGATCGAGTAAAAAGTTCGATCGTGGCCGCCGACTGGATATCAACTCCATAAAGGGTCTTATACTCAAAGTGAGTCACAAGGTGTTGGCTCTAGGACAGCAAGAGACGGGTGCAATAAGTTATGTCATTAAACTCGCTGATTGCATCTCTTGAGTGCGTAGTCCCGGGTGGAGTCCTAAGCGAAATTTTTGATCGTCGCGCAATCGCAAGCGATGCTTCACACTACTTACTCACGCCATCGGTTGCAGTAAGACCAGAAAATGGATTTCAAGTTGGTGAGATTTTTCGCATCAGCCATGAAGAAAATGTTGGCTTGACATTTAGATCCGGGGGGACAAGCTTAAGCGGTCAAGGAATTTCTTCCGGAGTTCTGGTAGACACACGCCGTCATTTCAAAGAAATTGAGGTATTAGATAACGGTGGGCGAGTACGAGTTCAACCCGGTGCGACAGTAAAGCAAGTAAATATTGCCTTAGCAAAGTATGGCCGAAAGCTTGGACCAGATCCCGCTAGCGAGATTGCCTGCACTATCGGAGGCGTAGTTGCGAATAACTCCAGTGGGATGGCATGCGGAACTGAGTTCAATTCATATGCAACCCTTGATTCAATAACAATCGTGCTACCAAGTGGAACGGTTATTAACACAAAGAATGTCGATGCCGATGAATATCTTCGCCTGAGCGAGCCAGATATGTATGCTGGCATTGCGCAACTTCGTGATCGAATTCTGCAAAATCCACACTCGGTAGCAAAAATTAGAAGCCTTTATGCAATCAAGAATACTATGGGATATTCCCTCAACTCTTTCCTCGATTACACTAAACCAGTTGATATCTTGGCTCACCTAATCGTTGGCAGTGAAGGCACTTTGGCATTCATTGCCGAAGTCACCTTCAACACGGTTCCACTTCTTAAAGAGTGTGCAACTGGATTATTGATTTTTGAGAATTTAGCTGACGCCACTTCCTCGCTGCCAGAGCTTAAATCGACACAAGCTGCCGTCATCGAATTACTCGATATCTCTTCATTATTGGTCGCCCAACGTGAGCACATGGCAGATTCTGTCTTAGGTGGACTCGAGTTTAAAAACCATGCCGCATTATTGGTTGAATATCAGGCGCAGGGAAAAGCGGAGTTAGTAGAGCAAATCGAAGCGGCACAAAATGTTCTAAGTAGATTAAGCCTGGGTCCTGCCACACTCTCACAAGAGATAAAGGTACGCAATGAACTCTGGTACGCGCGTAAAGGTCTCTATGCAGCAGTTGCTGGTAATCGCCCATCCGGTACAACAGCAATTTTGGAAGATATTGCAGTTCCTATGGACGCCCTCCACGAAACAACAATGCAGTTACGAGATCTTCTGCACAGATATAAATATGAAGGCAGCGTCATATTTGGTCATGCTAAAGATGGAAATATACATTTCTTGCTCAATGAGCGATTTGATCGCCCTGATTTGATTCAGCGTTACCAAGATTTTACTGAGGATATGGTGTCACTAGTTTTGGGAAAGAATGGTTCGCTCAAGGCCGAGCATGGCACTGGACGGATTATGGCGCCCTATGTTCGAAGGCAAGTAGGGGACGAGCTTTACGAAGTAATGGTGTCGCTGAAGAAACTTTGCGACCCAACAAACCTACTCAACCCAGGTGTTCTCATCAGTGAAAATCAGCTTATTCACATAGAGAATTTAAAGATTAACCCAAAAGTTGATGCGGAGGTAGATCGCTGTGTTGAGTGCGGCTACTGCGAACCGGTATGTCCGAGCCGCGATTTATCGATGACTCCACGTCAACGTATTGTAATCCGACGGGCACTTGCAGATGCAAAGAATTCTGGAGACAAAGCTCTAGTTGCAGAGTTAACAACTCGCTATGAATATGACGGCTTGCAAACGTGTGCAGCAGATGGCATGTGTGCCGTTTCGTGCCCTGTCGATATTGATACTGGCTCCCTTGTAACGCGTCTTCGAGCAGAAAATCATGGACCTCAGATTCAGAAGCTGGGAATTCAAGCGGCTCGCAATTGGTCCCCTCTTACCAACACTCTTTCAATACTACTTAGTGCAGCAAAACAATCTCCACCACCATTGATTTCCAGTATTAATGCCGGGCTTCGAAAACTATTGAGTAATGAATCGCTTCCACTATGGAATAAAGATTTGCCGCATGGTGGAAAGAGACGAAGGGAAGTAGCAAATAGCAAGGCTGAAGCCTTGTATTTCCCATCCTGTGTTAACTCCCTTTTCGGTCCGGCAGATCGGGCTATGGGAGTACAACCCGCATTTATCCAGTTATGCGCACGTGCTGGAGTCGAAGTTATGGTTCCGAAAGGAATAGGAGATTTATGCTGTGGTACTCCCTGGAAGTCTAAAGGCTTAACCGAGGGATACAACCAGATGAGCACGCAGAGTCTCTCAATCCTCGAGCACTACTCGCTGCCGATCATTTCAGATGCCACATCATGTACCGAAGGATTAATGGAGTTAACAGATGGAACAGATCTACAAGTTATTGATGCACTTGAATTCATAGCAGATCGAGTCTTACCTTCACTTACGATTAAGGAAAAGATCCCATCAGTCGCTCTGCACCCAACATGCTCGGGGGTGCAGATTGGTTTAAATGAAAAGATGTCACTTATTGCCGCATCAGTAGCCCACAAAGTCTTTACCCCAGAAAACTGGGCATGCTGCGGATTCGCTGGAGACCGCGGATTATTGCATCCAGAACTCACAAATTCCGCCACTGCTGCGGAGGCGAAGGAACTAGCCACTCAGAAATTTTCAGCATATGCATCATCTAATCGTCCATGTGAAATCGGAATGTCACAGGCCACCGGTCAGGCATATATTCACCTACTTGAAATACTCGAGCAAGTTTCTCGACCATAAGCATTTAACCAGATATCGCAGCTCTTCCTGATTCAAGGCGAGCAATCGGTACTCGAAATGGTGAGCAGGAAACGTAGTCAAGCCCCACTGTGTTAAAGAAGTGGATACTGCGTGGATCTCCACCATGTTCGCCACAGACTCCTAACTTAAAGTCGCTGCGTACGCCGCGTGCAAGATCAACCGCTGTGCGCAGTAAAATTCCAACCCCTGCTTCATCTAATGATTCAAATGGATTAAAGGGTAGTAGCTCTAAATCCAAATAGATTGGCAAGAAGGTAGACTCAACATCATCGCGACTGAATGCCCATGTTAACTGCGTTAAATCATTGGTTCCAAAAGAGATGAAATCAGCGTGAACACCGAGGCGATCAGCGGTGATTGCTGCTCGTGGTGTCTCAATCATTGTGCCTATTGGGAGAGCAACTTTTAGGCCTGAGCCTTTAAAGGTCTCAGCGATTTCCTCTTCCAACGATTCGCGTAAGTATAAAAGTTCTCGCTGAGTTGCAACGAGTGGAATCATTACTTCTGGATGAGGATCATGTCCCAACTTCTTAACTTCTAAATATGCATGTACGAGCGCACGAACCTGCATTTTATAGAGTTCTGGGATGAGAATTCCTAAGCGCACGCCACGTAGACCTAACATGGGATTAGATTCATGCAGGCGGTTAACTGCTGCAAATAAAGCTCTATCGCGAGGCGAAACTTCTTCATTGAGCGCTTCGGCACGGGCCATCTCCGCGCTTAGGGCAACTAGAGATGGCAAGAATTCATGTAATGGAGGATCGAGTAGTCGAATGGTCACCGGTAAGCCCGACATCGCCATCATTATTCCTACGAAATCTGCGCGCTGCAAAGGCTCCATTTCCGCAATAACTGAACGTTGAACATCATCATTTTCGGCTAACACTAAACGTTCAACGTATGAACGACGTGGCCCTAAGAACATGTGCTCGGTACGACACAGGCCAACCCCTTCGGCGCCCAATATTCGTGCACGTATTGCATCTTCTGGAGTATCGGCATTTGTGTGAACCTTCAGACGTCGCTTGGCATCTGCATGCATCAGGATTCGATCAACGGCCTTCACAACTGGAGCGGCCTCATCGAAACTTGCAGAGAGTCGCCCCTCTAAATAGGAGGTCACAGAGGAGGCAACAACTGGCACATCTCCTAGATATACCGCACCCGTTGTGCCATCAATGGAAACTACATCGCCTTCATAGACAGTGATAGTCCCTGCAGTAAATAGATTTGCTCTCTCATCAACTGAGATTGAATCTGTTCCGCATACGGCAGTTTTGCCCATGCCGCGAGCGACAACTGCGGCATGCGAAGTCTTACCTCCACGGCTTGTCAAAATTCCTTGAGAAGCGACCATTCCGACTAAATCATCGGGACTAGTCTCGCGTCTGACTAGAATGACTTTTTTACCAGCCTTCGAGAGATCAAATGCGCGCTTTGAATCAAAGACGACCTCACCAACTGCTGCCCCGGGTGATGCTGGAATACCACGAGCGATTTCATTCAATTGTCCGGATGTATCAAACTGAGGAAACATCAGCATTGCTAATTGATCGCCTGATGTGCGAAGTAGCGCTTGATCCATCGTGATCTTTCCTTCATCGACAAATTGAAGTGCGATACGAAAAGCGGCCTCCGCAGTGCGCTTGCCAACTCGGGTCTGAAGAATCCAGAGCTTTCCACGCTCAATAGTGAACTCGATATCACAAAGATCTCCATAGTGAGCTTCCAATATCTCCATGACATCGTCTAGCTCTTTGGCGACATCCGGAGATAGTTGCGCGAACTCAATCAGTGAAATCGGGGTTCGAATACCGGCAACTACATCTTCACCTTGAGCTTTTTGAAGGTAATCGCCGTATCGACCGACTTCACCTGTCGAAGGATTACGAGTGAATGCAACGCCAGTGCCTGAATCATCACTCAAATTACCAAAGACCATAGATTGAATATTCACAGCTGTTCCGATATCTGAAGGAATTCGCTCACGGCGACGATACATCTGGGCACGCTCAGAATTCCATGATCTGAAGACAGCTTCAACGGATTTAAGTAGGTGTTCACGCGGATCTGTTGGGAAATCTTCCCCAGTAGCCAATGTGACAACTTTCTTGAAGTCATCACACAATAGTTTTAATGTCTCTACATCCAAAAGTTGCATATTTCCTACGGCAACTGAGGGTGCGATTCGCTCCTGAACCTTATGAAACTCATTTGGATCAATATCGCAGACAATTTTTCCGTACATCTCTATAAATCGGCGATAAGAATCCCAAGCAAAGTGTGGATTTCCAGAGGTAGCAGCGAGAGAATCCGTGACCTCAGGAGTCATGCCAACATTTAGAACGGTTTCCATCATTCCTGGCATTGAAAACTTTGCGCCAGACCTCACTGAAACTAGTAATGGATTATCAACTCCACCGAATTTCTTGCCTGTTTGATTCTCAAGATCCTTGAGTGCAGAATCTATCTCGGCATCTAATGTCTCAGGAAATTTCCCTGAAACCAAATACTGACGGCATGCATCCGTTGTAATTGTGAATCCTGGAGGCACAGGTAATCCGATTCGCACCATCTCAGCAAGGTTTGCACCTTTTCCGCCAAGCAGATCTTTCTGCGACATATCGCCAAAGGTGAAGGGATAGATTAGTTGCTCGCTCATTGAAGGGCCTTCTCGCTCTTAGACTACTTAAGTCTAGTTTTCTGCTATGAGGCAAACTATATCGCCCACCTGGTATTCGCCGTCCTTGACAACCTTCACTTCAGTAATCACACCGCTCACCTCGGAGTCCATAATCAAGGTGACCTTGTCTGTCTCGACCTCGACCAACGGGTCGCCGACGGCAACGCGATCTCCGGCATTGACGAAGATATGGGACACGTACACTTCGACTGTCGACATTCCAAATTTAGGAAAACGAACCTCTATTGCCATGACTACTCCTTCCTATCTGATGATGAGTCGAGAAACCGCTCGAGAGCAGATCTAATGTCATTTGCTGACGGGACAATCGCCTTCTCTAGTTCAATTGAAAAGGGAACTGCTCCCTCTGCTCGCGTCACTCGTATCGGTGGATCACGGAATAATTCTGAGTACTCCTCTGCGGCGGTGGCGACCACTTCGCTGGCGAGACCAAGCATCCGGTTGGTGTCATCGACAACAACCAAACGACCGGTCTTTTTCACGGAGTCTCGAACTGTCTGCCAATCGAATGGGAAGATACTTCGTGCATTCACAACTTCTACATCGAGACGGTCACTAATTTCTTCAGCTACTCGTAGGGCCTCATGTACTAAGTGGCCCACTGCGACAACGGTGACATCACTACCTTTTCGTTCGATGACAGCTTTTCCAATAGCGCCTACAGATAGATTAACTTCACCTTTTCGATGTAGGCATGCAGCCGGTGCGAATACAGCGACTGGGTCATCATCTCGAATAGCTGCACGCATTAATGTGTATGCATCTTCGGGGGTGGCGGGAACTAAAGTCTTAACACCCATATGAGCAAGTAGAACGTACGGATGATCTGAGTGCTGTCCTGCGAGACCAAGTCGTGCACCGGAACCAGGAAATAGATAAGTTACAGGCACTCTCGTTTGACCACCTGTCATCATGCGGATCTTCTGTGCTTGGTTCACGATCTGGTCAAATGCAACATAGAGCAGAGTTGGAATCTGGTACTCCACGATTGGGCGAGCACCGGCCATCGCTGCGCCGGTGGCGAATCCGGTAAAGGCGGCCTCTGAGATTGGTGTGTCCCGAACACGACCTGGTAACTCCTTCGAGAGACCTGCGCTCACACCGCGCAATGATTGTTCAACATCTTCACCCAGATAAACAACCGAGTTGTCACTTAGCATCTCGTCACGCACTGCGGCGGCGAGAGCTTGCTGATAGCGCATCACGGTCATGCTCGCCCCCATCTCATCGGAATCGGCGAAGAGTAGGAGTAGTCGAGCGCTGACTCAGCCTTTGGTACTGCGCCCTCCCTTGCAATATCGAGTGAAGATGCGAGGCGCTCTCGGACTTCTGCATCTGCCGCTTCAAATCTAGCGCTAGGTATACCGGCGTGCCGTGCATGTTCTGTTGCAACCAAAAGTGGATCTCGAGTCGCCCAGCTTTCGATCTCATCTTGCGTCCGATAAGTCAGGTTCATCGTCCGCTCTGCAGTGTGGTGACCTACTAATCTATAGGTTTGGCAATCTAGGAAGTAAGGACCTTTACCACTTCGGGCATGATCTACCGCCAAACGCGCAGCTTCGGCCACAGCTATGACATCCATCCCATCGACTTCTTGTCCGGGGATTCCAAATCCAGCTGCACGTTCCACAGGTGTAACGGGCATCGATTTTGCCAATGGAGTGGTTACTGCATATCCATTATTCTCGCAGCAGAAAATGACAGGAAGATTCCAAGCAGCTGCTAAATTGAATGACTCGAGAAGAACGCCTTGATTGAGTGCTCCATCACCGAAGAACGCGACGGCAACTCTGGTTTTTCCCGACTCTGTCGGCGTAGCAGCAGCACCTAGAGCAAATGGAACGCCCGCACCGACGATTCCATTTGCACCATAAATTCCGAGCGAGACATCGGCAATATGCATAGACCCACCCCTACCGCGGTTGAGCCCTGTTTCTCGGCCGAGCAATTCTGCGAGCATCTTTGCTGGATCGGCTCCACGTGCGAGCAAATGTCCGTGTCCTCGATGCGTCGAAGTAAGCACATCATCTGCCTCGAGCGCCGCACAGACTCCCACGGCGACAGCCTCTTCTCCAATGTATTCGTGCGTTACGCCCGCAATCTCATTGCTGTTTACGAGCTGAACGACGAGTTCCTCGAAAGCTCTGATTAGCCGCATTGATGTGTAGGCCTTTACAACTTCTTCCTGCTGTAGTGAAACCATCTTTTCGCTCTCTCTATTGCAATACTGCCCGGTTTTCTCGTAGAATTTGGCTAAATTGGTCTAGCCAATCAGGGTTTTATTGTAGTATTTGCCGAAATATAGCATATCAACTAAGATTTGGTTTGACCAATATTAAGAAAAGGAGATTTATATGTCCGCCCCAGTAAGCATTCAATCTATTCCAAATGGCCCCAACGAATTTGCTTTCCTCTCGCCGGCCGTACGCGCTGGAGACTTTGTCTTTGTATCCGGTGGGGTGGGACTTCTCCCCGGCTACGGCCCAACGGGGGAAGGACAAAGCTGGCTCCCAGGTAAGGTAATCGATGGGGGTATAGAGGCCGAGACCCGACAGACGCTAATTAACATGCAGGCGATTCTTCGTGCCGCAGGTGGCGATTTATCCGATGTTGTGAAGGTAAATACCTTTCTGCGGGATGTCGACAGAGACTTCCATGGCTACAACAAGGTTTATTCCGAGCACTTTCCACAAAGGCCTCCGGCACGGACATCTATTCAGGCAAAGATCTATGGCCCATTTTTGGTTGAAATTGAGTGCACCGCATATATCCCACTAGCCAAATAATCTCTATGGGTTTGATTCGTTCGCCTTACTGATTGAGCGTTATCTGCGGGTAACTAATGCACCTAGCGAAACTAATTGTTCGGCAAAGTTTGGATAGCCACGATCAATGTGGAATGCGCCATCAACAGTAGTTTCACCTTCAGAAACCAGCGCT
>JBILBB010000168.1:0-6577 GCA_044353955.1 Candidatus Planktophila sp.
TATCGGTCGTCGCGGACAAGAAGCTGACGTTCTTCGTCAGAAGCTTGAGAAGCTCACCGGCAAGCAAGTTCAGCTCAATATTCTTGAAGTTAAGAACCCAGAGATTGATGCACAACTCGTTGCACAAGGAATCGCAGAGCAGCTTGCTGCACGTGTTTCATTCCGTCGCGCAATGAAGAAGTCAATGCAATCAGCGATGAAGGCTGGCGCACAGGGCATTCGTGTTCAGTGCGGTGGTCGTCTCGGCGGTGCAGAAATGTCACGTTCTGAGTTCTATCGCGAAGGTCGCGTTCCACTACACACACTCCGCGCTGATATTGATTACGGCTTCTACGAAGCTGCAACAACATTCGGTCGCTTGGGTGTAAAGGTTTGGATCTACAAGGGTGAAGTTATTGGTTCACGTGCAGAGCGTGCTGAAAAGGCACTTGCTGAGGCACGCGCACCAAAGCCAGAGCGTCGCGGACCACGTACACCACGTGCACCACGCGCTGAAGTTACAACTTCACAGGCAGCAGCTCCAACTGAAGCAGCAACCTCAGCTACAGAAGCTACAGAAGGAGGCGCTGAATAATGTTGATTCCTCGCAAGGTTAAGCACCGTAAGCAGCACCACCCATCGCGTTCAGGCGCATCAAAGGGTGGAACACAAGTTGCATTTGGAGACTTCGGTATCCAGGCACTTGCTCCTGCATATGTAACTAACCGCCAAATCGAGGCAGCGCGTATCGCGATGACTCGCTATATCAAGCGTGGTGGAAAGGTTTGGATCAATATCTATCCAGATCGCCCACTTACAAAGAAGCCTGCTGAAACTCGTATGGGTTCCGGTAAGGGTTCTCCAGAATGGTGGATCGCAAACGTGAAGCCAGGTCGCATTATGTTTGAAATTTCAGGCGTAACAGAGGCAGTAGCTAATGAAGCTATGCGCCTTGCGATTCACAAGCTCCCAATGAAGTGCCGCGTTGTAAAGCGTGAGGAGGCATAACCATGGCGATTACTAATGAAGAACTTCGTCAACTGACAGCTGAAGAGTTAGCTAACAAGCTACGTGAAGGAAAAGAAGAACTCTTTAACCTTCGCTTCCAAGCAGCTACAGGTCAGCTTGAGTCACATGGTCGTCTCGGTGCAGTTCGCAAAGAGATTGCTCGTATCTACACAATTATTCGTGAACGCGAACTAGGAATTGGAGGCGCCGCATAATGACAAATCCAGTTGAAGATCGCGGATCTCGTAAGACTCGTGAAGGCATCGTTGTCTCAGACAAGATGGATAAGACCATCACCGTTGCAGTATCAAACCGTGTTGCACACGGTATGTACTCAAAGGTCATGAGCCGCACACACAAGCTCAAAGCACATGATGAGACAAACTCAGCAGGTACTGGTGACCGCGTATTGATCATGGAAACACGACCAATCTCAGCATCAAAGCGCTGGCGTTTAGTTCAAATCATCGAGAAGGCCAAGTAAGGGGCGAATAAAGAATGATTCAACAAGAATCCCGCCTACGCGTTGCGGATAACACAGGAGCTAAAGAGCTTCTATGTATTCGTGTACTCGGAGGATCAAAGCGCCGTTACGCAGGCATCGGTGACATCATCGTCTGTTCAGTCAAGGATGCAATTCCTGGTGGACAGGTTAAGAAGGGTGAAGTCGTAAAGGCTGTCATCGTTCGCACAGTAAAGGAACGACGTCGTCCAGACGGTTCTTACATTAAGTTTGACGAGAACGCAGCAGTTATCCTCAAAGCGGATGGCGAACCACGCGGAACTCGTATCTTCGGACCAGTTGCTCGCGAACTCCGCGACAAGAAGTTCATGAAGATCATTTCACTCGCTCCGGAGGTGCTCTAACCATGGCGAAGATTAAGAAGAATGACGAAGTCTTGGTTATCGCTGGCAAGAACAAGGGCGTAACCGGCAAGGTCCTTCATGTAGATGGAGAACGCGTAACTGTTGAAGGCGTTAATCGCATTCAGCGCCACACAAAGGAATCAACATCCGAGCGTGGTGTCAAAGTTGGCGGAATCATCACACAAGAAGCATCAATCCATATTTCAAATGTCATGGTCGTAGATGGGGATGGCAAGGCAACACGTCTTGGCGTTCGCGTAGATGACGAGGGCTCAAATGTTCGTATCTCACGTCGCACAGGAAAGGACATCTAATGGCAACAACAACGACAGATGTTCGCTTAAAGGCTCGTTACAAGAGCGAGATCCAAGCTACGTTGAAGGGCGAATTTGGATATAAGAATCCAATGCAGATTCCTACACTCGTAAAGATTGTCGTCAACATGGGTGTTGGTGAAGCTGCTCGTGATTCAAAGTTGATCGAAGGAGCAATCCGCGATCTCGCAATCATCACCGGTCAGAAGCCACAGGTCACCAAGTCACGCAAGTCAATCGCGCAGTTCAAACTTCGCGAAAACATGCCAATTGGTGCACACGTAACACTTCGCGGAGATCGCATGTGGGAGTTCGCAGATCGTCTTCTCTCAATCTCTCTTCCACGTATCCGTGACTTCCGCGGTCTTTCACCAAAGCAGTTCGATGGCAAGGGCAACTACACATTCGGTCTAACCGAGCAGGTTGTATTCCCAGAAATCGAGCAGGACAAGATCGACCGCACACGCGGTATGGATATCACTGTTGTAACTACAGCTAAGAACGATGATGAAGGTCGCGCACTACTTAAGGCGCTCGGCTTTCCTTTCAAGGAGGCATAAGAATGGCTAAGACATCACTCAAGGTTAAAGCTGCTCGCAAGCCGAAGTTCAAGGTTCGCGGTTATACACGTTGCCAGCGTTGCGGTCGTCCGCACTCTGTCTACCAAAAGTTTGGAATCTGCCGCGTCTGTTTCCGTGAAATGGCGCACCGCGGCGAGCTTCCAGGTATTACCAAGGCTTCTTGGTAACTAGTACAAACGAAAAAAGTCCAAGCAAATCGCTTGGGTACTAATTCGAGAAAGGCCACAGGCCACGTATGACAATGACAGATCCAATCGCAGACATGTTGTCTCGTCTGCGCAACGCGAACTCTGCCTACCATGACACGGTTTCAATGCCGTCTTCATCGGTCAAGGTTCGAATTGCAGAAATCCTCAAGCAAGAGGGTTACATTGCAGAATACCGCGTTGAAGCAATGGCAACAGGAGTAGGTAAGAACCTAACTCTCGATCTTAAATTCGGCACAAACCGTGAGCGTTCAATCGCAGGTCTTCGCCGTGTAAGCAAGCCAGGACTTCGCGTTTACGCAAAGTCAACTGCGCTTCCTAAGGTTCTTGGTGGACTCGGAGTTGCAATCATCTCCACATCATCAGGACTCCTTACAGATAAGCAGGCCAATAAGAAGGGTGTAGGCGGAGAAGTTCTCGCTTACGTATGGTAATTCTCTGATGTCACGTATTGGTCGTATGCCTATCACCGTTCCAAGCGGTGTCGAAGTTTCAATCACTGGTCAGAACGTTGCAGTGAAGGGACCTAAGGGTTCACTCGCAATTGCAGTTCCATCACCTATCCAGGTTTCACAAGCAGATGGTGTTATCACCGTTGCTCGTCCAAATGAAGAGCGCGTAACTCGTTCACTTCACGGCCTATCTCGCTCACTCGTAGCGAATATGGTTGAAGGTGTAACAACTGGTTACTCACTCATAATCAACATCGTCGGTGTTGGTTACCGTGTTGCTGAAAAGGGCAAGGATCTTGAATTCCAGCTCGGCTACAGCCACCCAATTCTTTTCCCAGCTCCAGAAGGAATCACCTACAAGGTTGAATCTGCTACAAAGTTGATTATCAGCGGAATCGATAAGCAGCTTGTCGGCGAGACAGCAGCGAAGATTAAGAAGCTTCGCAAGGCTGATCCTTACAAGGGCAAGGGCTTGCGTCTTGAAGGCGAAGCAGTTCGTCGCAAGGCTGGAAAGGCAGGTAAGAAGTAATGGCAATCGGAGTTAGAGTCCGTAAGGGATCTGCGACTAATGCGCGTGCACGTCGTGCATTCCGTCTTCGTAAGAAGATCTCAGGCACACCATCACGTCCACGCCTAGTCGTTTCACGTTCATCACGTCACCTCTTCGTACAGGTTATTGATGACACTCAGGCAAAGACACTTGCTTATGCATCAACAATGGAAGCAGACCTTCGTAAGGCATCTGGCGATAAGACAGATAAGTCGAAGCAGGTCGGAGCACTCATTGCTGAGCGCGCTAAGAAAGCTGGAATTTCTACAGTTGTTTTTGACCGCGCAGGTAACAAGTACCACGGTCGCATTGCAGCAGTTGCAGATTCTGCACGAGAGAACGGATTGGAGTTCTAATGGCTGTTAATCCAACTAACGATGCAGCGTCCACAACAGGCGCACCATCTAACACATCAAACCAGGGTAACGCCGGCAAGGGTCGTGGCGAACGCCGCGAACGTCGTGATGATCGCGAGAAGGAGAAGTCTCCTTACACCGAGCGTGTGGTTTTCATTAACCGCGTGTCAAAGGTTGTAAAGGGTGGACGTCGCTTCTCATTCACAGCACTCGTTGTTGTAGGAGATCAGAACGGAACTGTTGGTGTTGGCTACGGAAAGTCTAAGGAAGTTCCACAAGCTATCGCTAAGGCAGTCGAAGAAGCTAAGAAGTCATTCTTCGTTGTCCCACGCGTACAAGGAACAATTCCTCACCCAGTTCAAGGTGAAACAGCAGCAGGCGTAGTTCTACTTCGCCCAGCAAGTCCAGGTACCGGAGTTATTGCCGGTGGTCCTGTTCGTGCCGTACTTGAGTGCGCTGGTGTTAACGATGTGCTGACAAAGTCTCTCGGATCTTCAAATGCAATCAACATGGTTCACGCAACCGTTGCTGCACTTAAGATGCTTGAGTCACCTGCACAGATTGCAGCACGCCGCGGTCGTCCGCTGGAAGATGTTGCTCCTGCAGCAATTATTCGCGCTTCACAGATGACAGTTGGTGCCTAATGCCACGTTTAAAGATCACACAGATCAAATCAACCGTTGGCAATAAGCCAGAAATTCGCGACACAGTTCGTTCACTCGGACTCAAGCGAATTAACGACGTTGTTGTTAAGGAAGATCGTCCAGAAATTCGTGGCATGGCAGTTGCTGCTCGCCACTTGATCAAGGTAGAGGAGGTCGAATAAAGATGACTCTAAAACTTCATCACCTTCGTCCAGCTCCAGGTGCTAAAAAAGATAAGACTCGTAAGGGTCGCGGTGAAGCATCAAAGGGTAAGACCGCAGGCCGCGGTGGCAAGGGAACACATGCTCGAAACACGGTTCGTCCAGGTTTCGAAGGTGGTCAGCTTCCACTCGTAATGCGTCTTCCAAAGCTTCGTGGCTTTAAGAACCCAGCACGTATCGAGTACCAGGCAGTGAATGTCTCAACAATCAACGCACTCTTTCCAAAGGGTGGCGATGTCACTGTTGCTGATCTCATTGCTAAGGGTGCAGTTCGCGATTCCTTGCCTGTAAAGGTTCTTGGAAATGGCGATATTGCAGTCAAGGTAACTGTTACTGCTCACAAGTTCTCTGCATCAGCGATCGAGAAGATCTCAGCTGCAGGCGGAACAGCAAACACGCTTTAAACCGAAGTAAAACTAGATCTAAACGTGAATTGATAGAGGGAGAAGATTAATGCTTTCAGCATTTGGAATGGCCTTTAAGACGCCTGAACTTCGTAAGAAAATCTTCTTCACTCTCTCAATCATGGCGCTCTTCCGCTTTGGATCAGTAGTTCCAACACCAGGTGTTTCATACACCGCGGTTAAGTCATGTCTTGCGCAGGTTGAAAGTGGTGGCCTATTCGGTCTCATTAACCTCTTCTCTGGTGGAGCTCTTCTTCAGCTCTCAGTATTTGCGCTCGGAATCATGCCTTACATCACCGCATCAATCATTGTTCAGCTGCTCACCGTTGTAATTCCTCGCTTTGAAACACTTAAGGCTGAGGGACAATCAGGAACAGCAAAGTTAACTCAGTACACCCGTTACCTCACCATCGGCCTTGCAATCTTGCAGTCAACAGGTTTGGTTGCAGTAGCGCGTACACCAGGTCGCTTGATTTCAGGATGTAACGTCCCAATTATTCCTGACACATCATTCACACGAATTCTCACAATGATTATCGTTATGACAGCTGGAACATCAGTAGTTATGTGGCTTGGTGAACTCATTACAGATCGTGGTATCGGTAACGGTATGTCAATCCTTATCTTTACATCAATCGCCGCAGGTTTCCCTGGCCAGCTCTGGTCAATCAAGCTTCAAAAGGGCTGGTTCGCATTCCTCTTCGTTTGCGCAGTTGGTGTTCTAGTTATCGCCGCTGTTGTATTCGTTGAGCAAGCTCAGCGACGCATCCCTGTTCAATATGCAAAGCGCATGGTTGGACGTCAGGCATACGGCGGAACTTCAACCTATATTCCAATTAAGGTAAACCAGGCTGGCGTTATTCCAGTTATCTTCGCTTCATCACTTCTCTATATTCCTTCACTACTCGTGAACTTCACCAATAGCCAAGCTGGTTGGGCTGTCTGGATTTCACGTAACCTGGTAAGTGGAGATCATCCAATTTATATAATCGCGT
>JBILBB010000054.1:0-6490 GCA_044353955.1 Candidatus Planktophila sp.
TTCAGGTCTTACCGTTCTTGTCACAATGGTTTCCCTGACATTCTTCCCACTTCCATTCCTAAAATCATTTGGTTATGCAGGTGTATCAGTTGTTGCACTTGCAGTTGTTGGAGCAATCATTGGTTTGCCCCCGATCCTTGCTCTGATGGGCCACCGCATTGATAAGGGCGTCATTCGCAAATCTGCAATTACTCCAAAAGAAGAAGGTCGCTGGGCTGACACTGCTCGCTTTGTTATGAAGCGCCCAACCGCAATTGTGATTCTCTCCCTTATTGTTTTGGCAATCATGGCGGCACCGATTCAGAATATTAAATTTGCACAAGGTGATTCACGTATGTTGCCTGCATCAAATCCTGCAGCAATTGCAACAGCTCTTCAATCTGAGAGATTCCCAGGTCAGACTGGAACACCGATTGAAATCATTACCTTCAACGGAAGTTCAAAGCTAGATCAGATCACCTCATATTCTCAAGAGGTCGCAAAGGTTCCTGGTGTATTGACCGTGCTTCCACCAGAGGTAATTGGTGAAGATGTTCGTGTTATTGCATATCAATCTATGTTGCCGCGAACTCCTGAAGCGCAGAAGTTGATTCATGATATTCGAGATATCAGAGCACCGTCTGGAACTTTGATCGGTGGAGTTGCAGCTGATTACACAGATTCGCAAGATGGAATCTCATCTACTCTGCCATGGGCGCTGGGCTGGATTGCAATCAGCGTTCTCGTTCTGATCTTTATCTTTACCGGTTCAATCATCTTGCCTATCAAGGCAGTGCTGCTCAATGTACTTTCACTCGCAGCAACGATGGGTGTTCTCACTTGGGTCTTTATCGATGGAAACCTTCGATGGTTAGTTGGTGATTTCACTTTAACTGGCACGCTCGATACATCCATCGTCATCTTGATTGCAGTTGTTGTCTTCGGTCTATCTATGGATTACGAACTCTTCTTGCTCTCACGTATCCGCGAAGAACATATCGCTGGTAAATCAAATGTTGAGGCGGTAGCAACTGGTCTTCAGCGCTCTGCACGAATCATTACCGCTGCGGCTGTTCTGCTCGCAGTCGTATTCGCAGCCTTTATCTCCAGCGGGGTTACATCGATTAAGTCGATGGGCTTCGGTGTTGCACTCGCGGTACTCCTCGATGCAACAATCGTGCGAGCACTCTTGGTCCCTGCCTTAATGCGTCTCTTCGGAGAACGTAACTGGTATGCGCCTAAGTGGATGCAGCGATTTACCATTACCCACTAGTTACCTTTACTCTTTGACAATGGATCTCATCGCTTCCCTGCAATGTGCTGATCAGCCTGGCATCGTCCATGCAATGACCACATCGGTCTTGGCCTGCGGTGGAAATATCATCGAGAATCAGCAATTCACAGATCCCGCTACAAATACATTCGTGATGCGCACTCGCTTCGAGACTGCACAAGGTTTAGCAGCAGCTCAGAAGAGTTTAAATGAAGGCCTCGGAAAGTTCTCGCCTTCCCTTCATATTCGCCCAACAGATCAGAAGCCTCGTGCCCTAGTACTTGTAACTAAAGAGAGCCACTGTCTTCGCGATTTGATGTATTTACTTGAACTCGGCGAGCTTCCAATCGAGATTCCTTTAGTTATCTCAAACCGTGAAGATTTAAAACCCCTCGTTGAATCACATGGAATTCCTTTTCTCTACACCCCAGTAACCTCTGCAAATAAGGCAGAACAAGAGAAGTTGATGCTCTCAAAGATTGCAGAGCTCAAGATTGATTTCGTTGTCCTTGCTCGCTATATGCAGATTCTTTCAACTGAATTCTGCGCTGCAATGCCAGGAAAGATTATTAATATTCATCACTCATTCTTACCTGGCTTCAAGGGTGCAAAGCCATATCACCAGGCTCACGACCGTGGCGTAAAGATCATCGGCGCAACAGCACACTTTGTCACAGCCGACTTAGATGAAGGCCCAATCATTGAACAAGATGTTGCACATGTAACCCACGCTTCAACTCCTGAAGAGATGATCGCTCGTGGCCGCGATATTGAGCGCCGCGTTCTTGCACGTGCAGTGAAGTTATTTGCCGAAGACCGAATCTTTATCGTCGGTCAGCGCACCGTTGTATTTGCATAATCTAAATTCCATTTTTTCTACAGTAGTAGCGAGCACCTCTCATGGTGCCGGCGCCCACTTAACGAACTCTGCCTCAACTATTGGGTGCCACGTTGCTGTATCGATTCCAAACATCTCTTTCATAACGCTTTGATAAGTCTCTTTAGAAATACCTTTTTGATTATCAAAACCAGGTCCATTACCGGCAATCTTGCTGGCGCCGAAATTAAAAAGTGAATTAACATCGCGAGTTGTAGCTAAAAGGGCTTCTAACGCTAATAATCCGGCTACTCCCTGGCAGTTATCGGGATGATTGCCAGACATAAGTAGCTCATCCAACTTTACGTACTTACATTTACGTTCAGTCATTTTAAAGTAATTCTCTCGAACCGCCAGATAGCTCTGGTTATGGACCTTTCCATAAACAAATGTCTTGATTAGTTCTGGAGCACCTTCGCGAATCCACGCTGGATAGAAATAGGTACCACGGTTGAGCTTTGCTAAATAATCTACCTGCCCTTGATGTGCAACTTCATGAGAAAGCGTTGAAGTTCCTTGGAATTTCGCTTCCTCGCTTGGCCATTCGATCTCTACATTTCCACTGCGTTGCCAATCCGCTAAGAACTTTAAATTTACAAAGTTAATCCCACCGCCACAATTACCACCGCCAGCCCATTGCCCGTTATAGCACCAGGTCTGCTGCGGCACATATTGCTGGATCCATTTCCAATCCCAACCGATGTAGGCCTTTACCTCTGTTGTGGCTGGATAACCCATCTTTGTAAGAAGCTCAAGAGTTGCTTCCATTAAGGCTAAGTTTTCTTTCGCCCACTTCGAATCACTACGTGCTGGCTCGATAAAGACCTGGTACTTACTCTCACTCTTCTTACTTGATTTCCATACTTCTTCCAGAATTTCCTGGGTTGCCTGTGCAAATTTTGAAACTTCTTTCGCTGGAGTTGCAGTTGGTGAAAGTGTTGGATTCGGAGTGGGAGCTGGAGCTGGAGCTGGAGCTGGAGCTGGAGAAGAATTTTGCTTCACTTTTGACCAGATCAACTTCTTGCCACTCTTGACGCATTTGAAGGAATTCTTCCCCTGAATCGATTCTTGGCCGACTTTTTTACACATAGCGCCCGCTTTTACTGCCGCATGTGAAGGCAGTAAAAAACTAGATGCGAATACCGCCGCTAGAACTAGGATCTTTAGTGTGCGTGCCATGACCTATGTTAATTCGCTATAAGAAAGCAAAACAAGTAAATACACACGGCAAAAAACAATTAACTGCTAGTTGTGTCCCCGGCGGGAGTTGAACCTGCGACCTACCGCTTAGGAGGCGGTTGCTCTATCCACTGAGCTACGGGGACGTGGGCACCCTCACAACGTGAACGTGCTTGGCAAAGGTTATCGGTAGGACTAACCTTCGCTAAACACGCTTATTCGAAGTGCGTTAGAACATATATGAGAGGCCATCCATGAAAGCGCTCGTTATCGGCGCAGGCGGAGTTGGCAGTGCAATCGCAAATATCGCATCACGTAGACCATTTATTACTTCACTGGTCCTTGCAGATCGCACTCTGGCACGCGCCCAAGCAGCCGTAACAAAGGTAAATGACCCACGATTCTCTGCGGAGGAGGTGGATGCCTCTGATGTGAACGATATTCGCGCTCTCATTCGTAAAGCAGCTCCCGATATTGTCGTAAACGCGGTAGATCCGCGTTTTGTAATGCCAATTTTTTTGGCATGTGAAGAGGAGAAAGTAAATTACATGGATATGGCCATGAGTCTTTCCAAGCCTCATCCAACCGATCCATTCAATAAACCTGGCGTTAAGTTAGGCGACGAACAATTTGCACGTGAAAAGAGCTGGAACGATGCAGGAATCTATGCCGTTGTTGGTATGGGTATCGAACCTGGCATGAGCGATGTCTTTGCGCGATATGCGCAAGATGAACTCTTTTCCCGTATCGATTACTTAGCTGTGATGGATGGTTCAAACCTGACCGTGGACGGCTTTGACTTCGCTCCATCATTTTCAATTTGGACAACTATTGAAGAATGTCTCAATCCCCCGCTGATCTTCGAAGAAGGTCGCGGTTGGTATACAACTGAACCATTTAGCGAGCTCGAAACTTTTGATTTTCCTGAAGGTATCGGACCAGTTGAATGCGTCAACGTTGAGCATGAGGAAGTTGTTCTGATTCCACAGAAGGTAAAGGCGAAGGAAGTTCGATTTAAATATGGACTAGGAGCTCAATTTATTGAGACGCTCAAAACTATTCACACCTTAGGAATGGATAAGAAAGAGAAGGTAAAGGTCGGAAACGTTGAGATTTCTCCACGAGACTTACTTGCATCAATCTTGCCGGACCCTGCAACAATTGGAGATCTCATGCATGGAAAAACATGTGCGGGTACTTTGGTAAAGGGTCTTGATAAGTCTGGTAAACCAAAGGCTGTCTACATCTATAACGTTGTAGATAACAAGTGGTCGATGGATAACTACGGCAATCAAGCAGTTGTGTGGCAGACGGCAATTAATCCAGTTATTGCGATGGAACTAATTGCCAATGGCAGTTGGAAGCCTGCAGGAATTTCTGGTCCTGAGTGGTTCCCAGCGCATCCTTTCCTTGATTTAATTAAGGAGTACGGATCTTCATGGCATATCCGCGAAGAGGATCCAGATTTAATTGCACGGAGAATCGAGGCTTAAATGGCTCAGTGGGCTCTTGTAACTGGCGCGACTGTCGGTATTGGCGAGAGCTTCACGCGACTTCTAGCATCTAAGGGTTACAACATTGTCCTCGTTGCACGAGATGAGGTTCGCTTACATGAGCGGGCCTCATCTCTGCGCGAAAAATATGGCGTGCAGACATTTGTTCTGCCAGCTGATCTTGCAAGTAAGAAGGGTGTGAAAAGTGTTGAAGAGTACATCGACACTTACGAGATTGAAGTTCTCATTAACAATGCGGGATTCGGTATCAATAAAGCTTTTACTGCAAGTGATTTAGATGCAGAGCAAGATCTTCTCAATGTCCTAGTGCGAACACCAATGCGCTTGATGCACGTTGCTTTGCCGAAGATGAAAGAGCGAAGGTCTGGAACGGTAATCAATGTTTCATCTGTGGCTAGCTTTATCGCGGGCGGCACATATAGCGCGGCAAAGTCTTATCTGACTGTTCTCTCTGAATCACTCAATACCGAACTTGCCTCAAGCGGCGTAAAGGTTTCAGCGCTCTGCCCAGGATTTACTCGTACTGAATTTCATCAGCGTGGTCGCATGAAGATGAAGGGTCTACCCGGATTTATGTGGCTTAACGCTGACAAGTTAGTTGAGCAATCATGGAGCGATGCTGTGGCCAATAAGCCTGTGAGCATTCCTGGATGGCAGTACAAATTACTTGTTGCAATAATCTCTATCGCTCCAAGAAAATTTGTACGCCAAATAGGTATGAATGTACGAAAGAAGCAGCGCTAGCTAAATCTAATTAGTTAGCGACCACGGCGGCTATTGCCACCACGGTATCCACCACTGCTACCACCGCGACGATTTCCGCCGCCAGAGCGTGATCCACCCGAAGAACTCTTACGTTCAACGATTGGCGGGACATAAGGAATACCTGAAGGCTCTTGCGCACCCGTGATGACCATGAGCTTCTCATCAAGTGGGCGAACATCATGGAACTTAGGTGTAACACCTGCGCGTGTAAGAAGTCCTGATACTGCACGTGAATTCTTTGAAGAAGACAAGGTAACTACAGTTCCTGATTCGCCAGCGCGAGCTGTACGACCTGAACGGTGTAGGTAATCCTTGTGATCTTGTGGAAGATCAACGTGAACAACGAGAGAGATTCCGTCAACGTGGATTCCACGTGCTGCAACATCTGTTGCAACGAGTGCAGAATTCTCTTGCTCCTTGAAGAGTGCAAGTGTGCGAGTACGAACAGCTTGTGACTTTCCACCGTGAAGTGCTCCAACAGGAACACCAGCATTGGCAAGTTTGTCAGCTAGACGATCTGCACCACGCTGAGTCTTAACGAAGAGAATTGTCTTTCCATTACGAGCAGCAATCTGTGAAGTAATGTCATCTTTATCGCCTGGGTGCATCTGCAGAACATGGTGTTCCATTGTTGAAACTGATGCGCGGTCATTCTGAAGAGAGTGAGTCTTTGGGTTCTTCAGGTACTGACGCACCAATGAATCAACGCCACGGTCGAGAGTTGCTGAGAAGAGAAGACGCTGGCCGTCGAGATGTGCCTGATCGAGAATCTCCTTAACTACAGGAAGGAATCCCATATCTGCCATCTGATCTGCTTCATCAAGAACAGTGATCTGAAGTTGATCAAGCTGAACTTCATTCTTATTCAAAAGGTCGATAAGACGGCCTGGTGTAGCAACCAAG
>JBILBB010000055.1:0-6481 GCA_044353955.1 Candidatus Planktophila sp.
ATTTGCCTTCCCTGTATTGCTTTTCTTTGTTGCAGGTCACCAATCAAAGTACATCAGGGTGCGCGAACTTAAATAAAAACTAAAGCCAGGTCTGAGCTACGGTAAATGCTGAGATTGCAAAGAGTAGATAAGCGAAGCCTTTTCGCAAGATTTCTGGATTTGTGTAGTGCGAGAAATGTGAAGCAGCTTGCGCGGCAACGATTGCAGATCCACCGATAAAGATTGGGATATGCCACTGAACATCGTCCCACTGTGAATTGTGTCCGATAAATGCAGTGAGCGAGTTGATAGAGATAATGAGAAGTGCAGTACCTGCTGCAATGTTTTGAGGTGTACCGAAGAAGAGGACGAGAACAGGAATGGCAAGGAACCCACCGCCGATTCCAAAGAGACCTGTGATCGAACCGATTACCAGTGACATCACAATCAGAATAGATATCGGCATTCGCTTCTGAGCAGTAAGTGTCGGTGGCCGCAACATCGATAGACCGGCAAGGATGAGAATCATCGCAAAGCCAGTTGTAATGAAGGCATCAGGTAGGCGCTCAACGATGGAAGAGAAGCCTAGGTTTGTCACAAGCCCGATAGCCCAGATGACAAAAGCATCGCGGTAGAGAACCTGTTTTTTGCGAGCTTTAGGAATGAGGCCAGAGGCTGCAGCGAGAAAGACGATTGCGAGGGCAGCTGTCGTGGCTAAATTTGGATCAAAGTCAAAACCATAGATAAGGATCGGCACAGAGAGCATTGCTCCACCTGCGCCGACAAATCCGAGAACTGCTCCGATTGCACAACCGGCAATCAGCGCACCAAGAATCTCCATGCCTTTATCTTTCCATGAGAATGCGAAAGCCCCCACGATTTCTCGTAGGGGCTTTCGTGAATTACTGGTTAATTAGAGGTTGAAGAATGCAAGAGTTCCGACGCTTGGGCCGAAATCTGTAAGCGCACCTGTTGCAACGAGTGCAAAGAGGATAAGTGCTGCGCCTGCAAGTGAGAGATCCTTGTTAAATGCGATCTGCTCGTTCTGCTTTGCAGTTGCATCTGTCTCTTTCCAGAAGTTGTGGAAGATGATTGCTGCAAGGATGAGTGTTACTGCGAGCATGAGCGCTCCGAGGTCAACCCAGAATCCAGCTGCGATGTATACGCCACCTAGTAGGAAGAAGAGGCCTGAGATAAGTACGCCGAACTTCGCTGCTGGAAGCTTCTTGTACTTTGCATAACCTGTCATTGCCTCAAGCTTTGCGAAGTGAGCCAGACCTGATGTGATGAATAGAAGGGCGAACAAGATGCGCCCGATAACTAGTACTACGTCCAATTGTTTCTCCTAAGGTTAAAGCGGATTCTTACCCCTTAAGAGTAGTTGAAATTTCAACTATATTTGACCAGCGACACGCTCACAGCCCCTCTCGATCGAGCGTAAAGCCAAGGGGAGTTGCCCTTGTCAGAGGTCTGGACTACTTTTCGAACATCTGTTCGAATTATGCACAAGCACCAGGGGAAGTAGTAAAAAATGGCAGCAGAAGTAGTAAGGCCTCACGAGGTCATATCCGATGGCGGTTTAACGCCGATCGAATTCACATTTAAGGGCAGGCGCTTTCGTATCCATGCAGTTCTCTCTAGATGGTGCGAGGCAGGTGGATGGTGGAACCGCATTAGCGATGGAATCTTCCGCCCTGATGATCAAGCTCGCGCTCTATGGAAAGTTGAAGCAGCTCCTATCGGCGCGCTGACAACTTTTGAACTCGAACGCGATGAAGCAACAGGGCAGTGGATCATTAGGTCGCTGTGAGCTTCATCCATCTGCGCACAGCGAGTGCGTACTCACTTAAGTACGGAACAACGCAACCACGCGATCTTGTGGCACGCGCATCTGAATTTGAGATGCCGGCGCTCGCACTCACAGATCGCGATGGATTGGCGGGTGCTATCCGTTTTACCAAGGCATGTGTATCTCATGGCGTTGCACCGATCCTTGGAGTCAACTTGCCTATTCACCTTTCATCGTTATCTGGGGGCGATACCTCGGGCACTCTGCCACGCCTAACGCTCTTAGCTCATAGCGATGGGGGATGGCGCAGCCTTGTTCGTTTGATGACAGGTTTGCATATGAATATAGATACACGTAAGCCGGTATTGACTCTCGAACTTCTCGAAAAATTCAGTAGCTACACATCTAATCTGCATCTCTTACATGGCCCCGAATCACCTGTATCGCAAGCGATTGCCGCACATCGCTTTGATGCAGCTCTTGATATCTTTAACCGCACCCGCGACTTATTCGCAGACCATGCCATCGAATGCGTCTCGCACCTCGTTGCAGGCAATGGGCCGCGCTCTACCGCCCATGCAGCCCGCTCGCTGATCTTTGCACGCGATAACGATATTGATGCAGTGGTTACCAATGCCGTTCGAATGCGCGATCGAGTCGATGGGCCAGTTGCAGATGTCCTCGATAGCGCTCGCCAATTGGTGCCGCTGCATCCACGTAACGTTGAACGTCGAAATGCTGAGGCATATCTCAAAGATGCCCAAGAGATGTCGCTACTTGCTGCAGAGATTGCACAAGCTGCCGGCGAACGCACGGCACGTGCACTGCTGAAGACGACAAGGCAATGGGCAGAACGCGCAGTCTTATCACCGCAACGCGATATTGGTTTAGGTGCAATTCATCTACCTGAAGCACATGTTGTCGGTGCAGATTCTCCTGCTGGCATGCGCACCTTGCTCCGTGCTCGCTCTGAAGCAGGTATCAATTGGCGCTATAACGATGGCGCAACAATCGCTAAGGCACGTGCACGTCTTGATGATGAACTCGCAACTGTTGCAACCCTTGGATACGAGTCTTACTTTCTTACCGTTGCAGATATCACCGATATGGCGCGAGCTGCCAACATTCGTGTAGCAGCGCGAGGCAGCGGAGCAGGATCTCTTATCTGTCACCTCCTCGGAATCTCAGGCGTTGATCCGATGCAGCACGGTTTATTGATGGAACGTTTCTGTTCTCCGCTTCGCCGGGCACTTCCCGATATCGATATCGATGTCGAATCTGCACGGCGCCTTGAGATATACGAGATGGTCTTTAAACGTTACGGCGCCCAAGATTGGAGCAAGCCGGGTGCGCTCTCGCGATGTGCAACTGTTGCGATGGTCGATACCTACCGTGCACGTAATGCGATTCGCGATGCAGGAGCAGCCCTCGGCATGCCTGCAATGGAGATTGATCTGCTGGCAAAGTCGATGCCCCATATTCGTGCAGGCAATATCGATGCAGCACTTAACTCGCTTCCTGAACTGAAAGGGCTCAATACATCGGCGCCTCTTACTCGCGCAACGATTGCACTTGCAGCACGCCTCGATGGTCTGCCGCGACACCTTGCGATGCACCCATGCGCGATGGTCTTATCTGATGCAGCTTTCCTCGACCGCGCACCTATCCAACTCAACGCAGGTGGATTTCCTATGGTCGAATTCGATAAAGATGATGTCGAAGATATCGGCTTGCTGAAACTCGATATCTTGGGCGTTCGCATGCAATCTGCAATTGCACATGCAGTCCACGAGATATCGCGAGTAGATGAAAAAGAAGTTGATATCGATGCAGTGCCACTTGATGATGCAGATACATATTCACTGATTCAATCAACGCGCACTCTGGGCATCTTCCAAGTCGAAAGCCCCGGACAACGCGAGCTTGTTGGAAAACTTCAACCGCGCACCTTTAGCGATTTGATTATCGATATCTCGCTCTTTAGACCAGGGCCGGTTAAGAGCGACATGATCCGCCCATTTCTCAATGCGCGACATGGCTGGAACCCAGCGCAGATCATTCATCCTGATTTACTGCCCGTCTTATCTGAGACAGAAGGCGTTGTTGTATTTCACGAACAAGTAATCTCGATTATCTCGATCATGACCGGCATAACTCTCGCTGCCGCCGATGAAAAACGGCGTGCATTGGGGGATAGGGCAGGACAACAAGAGGTCTGCGACTGGTTCTTTCCTGCCGCAACAGAGCGAGGTTACGAATTAAAGGTAGTTACTGAAGTCTGGGATGTTTTACGCGCCTTTGCATCCTTCGGTTTCTGTAAAGCACATGCTGCAGCTTTCGCACTTCCCACTTATCAATCTGCATGGCTTAAGACTCATTACCCTGCAGCATTTATGGCAGGAGTACTAACTCACGATCCTGGCATGTATCCAAAGCGTTTGATGCTCGATGAGGTGCGGCAGATGGGTGTTGGTATCGCACCGCTTGATATCAATAAATCATCATCCGACTATCGCGTCGAACGCACACTTGATGGCGATGCAATCCGTATTGCCCTATCTACAGTTGCTGGAATATCCGAGAAAGAGATTGCATCGGTTGTTCTGGGTCAGCCATATATAGATCTCGCTGATTTCTATCGCAGATCAGGTGCATCGACTCCGGTTATTGAAAACCTTATTCTCACTGGCGCTTTTGATTCAATTCATACCAATCAACGAGATCTCTTGCTGCACTTTACCGATCTGCAGAAATCACCCGTTGCCCATCTTCCGGGATCGCAACTCACCTTCGGCTTTCCGGCACCTGCGCTGGAAAGCAGTGGCCTTGCACCTATGAACTCTGCCGAAAAGGTACGTAGCGAGATTGAGAAGCTGGGCATGGATGTCACTCAACATATGCTCAGCTTCTACTCTGAATTTCTCAATGCAATCGGTGCGGTCAAATCTTCTGACCTTCTCTCTCTGCGCTCTGAATCATCTGTCCTTGTGGCGGGAGTAAAAGTTGCCTTACAGACACCGCCGGTACGTTCTGGTCGCAGAGTTATATTTCTAACTCTCGATGATGGATACGGTTGCAGCGATTCAACTTTCTTTCCTGATGCACAAGTCGACCATGCATCAACCTTGTATTCGACATCGCTGCTACTCGTTCGCGGGCAGACCCGTCGCACCGGAGAGCGAGGAATATCAATACGGGCAACTGCTGTATGGGATCTCCGCCTCGCCTATGAAAAGTGGCGTGCACAGGCAGGACATATAGAAACAGATAGTGTGGCGATATGAGTGCGGCAGAGGAAGAGTCAGTAATTCTCCATGTCGATATGGATGCCTTCTATGCATCGGTGGCCGAACTCGATAACCCGCAATATAAAGGTAAGGCGCTCGTTGTAGGCGCTGGGGCCCGAGGAGTTGTTCTCTCTGCAAATTATGAAGCGCGTAAATTTGGAATCCGCGCCGCGATGCCGGTGGGGCGAGCAAAGCGAATGGCGCCGCATGCAATCTTTATCCCACCTGAACATCACCGCTATGCAGAAATCTCAGAGCGCGTTATGCAGATCTTCCACTCGTACACACCGCTTGTTGAACCCATCTCACTCGATGAAGCGTTTCTCGATGTCACAGGTTCGCGCAAGCTATTTGGCGATGGTCGCGAGATTGCACAGAAGATTAGAGCTCAGGTCGAGAAAGATGAAGGAATAACCTGTTCTGTCGGTATCGCGCAATCTAAATTTATTGCAAAGCTGGCATCACAACATTGCAAACCAAATGGAATGCTCGAGATTAAATCGGATCGAATCCTTGAATTTCTCCATCCGCTACCTGTGCGTGCAATCTGGGGAGTCGGACCGAAGACTGCCGAATCACTTGATCGCCTTGGACTTCACACAGTTGCAGATATCGCCAACACTCCTCGATCTACCTTGATTCGTGCACTGGGGGATGCAACTGGTGAATCTCTCTATGAACTTGCTTGGGGGCGCGACTACCGCGATGTTGTACCTGACGAACCGGAGAAAAGTATCGGCAATGAAGAGACCTTTGCTCGCGATATCGATAGCCCTGAAGAAATCTTGCGCGAATTCCTGCGCATGACAGAGAAAGCAACAGCACGTCTTCGCGAAAGAAATCTCTTTGCAAAGACAATCAGCATCAAGATAAAATTTGCAGATTTCACATCAATTACTCGCTCCAAAACTGTGCCGCTTGCTATCGATGGAACACAAGAGGTCTATGAGATCGTGAAGAAGTTATATCTGGCGCTCCGAAATGAGGGAGCACGCATTCGTCTTGTGGGCGTCTCACTCGGAAATCTCACCGAGGCTTCGCCAGTACAGCTTGAATTTGGAGCCCGCGAGAAGGGTTGGCGCGATGCCGATACCGCTATCGATAAGGCGAAGGCCCGTTTTGGCCGAGAAAGCGTTCGGCCAGGGCGTCTGATTGAGCCTGAAGAGTCCAACTAGCGCTGAAATTAGAAGTGTTCTACAGTGTGTTTATGTCACTTTCCGATCGCGAACGTCGCTTACTAGCTGAGATGGAAGCATCTCTAGCAGCTGATGACCCACGCCTTCAGACAACCCTTGCAGGTTCAACAATGTCTGCAACCAAGCCCCGCCTCTTCCTAGGAGCTGGCCTCGTTGTACTCGGAATCGCAGTTATCTTTGCCGGCCTTGTCTCTAAGACCACCCCAATCGGCGTAGTGGGCTTCCTCTTC
>JBILBB010000056.1:0-6199 GCA_044353955.1 Candidatus Planktophila sp.
TATCTGAGAAAAAATCTTTCAGTAAGGCAGCGCACTCTCTCTCGAGAACACCTGATGTAACTTCCACTTTAAAGATAGAACGTGGATCCCGAAGTACATCCCACACAGAACCTACTGCCCCAGCTTTCTCATCCCACGCACCAAAGATCAGTTTAGAGATTCGAGATTGTGCAATTGCCCCAGCGCACATCGCACAAGGTTCTAGCGTCACAATCAAAGTGCAGCCATCGAGGCGAGAATTCTGTAGACGAGCAGCTGCGTTTCTGATTGCAACTACCTCAGCGTGAGCAGTGGGATCATTATTCGCTTCACGTTCATTAAAGCCTTTACCAACAATTACTCCATCTTTATTGACGACAATTGCACCAACAGGAACATCGCCAGTTGAGAGAGCACTTCCTGCTATTTGTAGCGCCTGACGCATTAACTCTTCAGAATTTAAGGTAGAAATTTCTAAGACTCCAAGACCTCTGCGTATTGATCGCCGAACCCTAATCGATTTGCAATCGCTTCTATGATTTCATCTGGAAATAGATCTGCATCGTCGCAAAGAGTAGAGAGCTCCATTTGTGCCAATCCAAGATCAGAGAAAATATCTATGTCACCTGCTGGAAGTGGTTCGTCATCCTCTTCAGGTGCATCAATATCCGCAAGTTCAAGAAACTCTGCAGCAACTTCATAATCGAGTGCTGCTGAAATATCACTTAAGAAATACTTAATGTGTGTTCCAAGTACGCGGATCGCCATGAAGAATTCTTCATCGATTGCAATCAGGGCTACCGCCCCACCATTTGTCTGCTGCTTCTTTAACCGCTCGATGATGTGAGTTAGGTCATCCGGATCGGGCAGAGCAGCTAGCGACCAGCGGCCATCTTCATGCCACGCTTCAATTGCGAAATCCTGGGTCTGCTCTGACACATCTCCCATATTGGCACTCATTGGTTTAGAAAGAAAGCCCTGTAAGGTTGGATACATGAAAGTTCACGTCGCAAACCACCCCCTTATCTCTCATAAATTAACCGTTTTGCGCGACGAAAGAACAGATTCACCAACATTTCGCTTACTAGTCGAAGAGCTCGTTACCTTGCTTGCCTACGAAGCGACTCGCGAAGTACGAACAAAAACTGTTTCAATTAAAACTCCAGTCACCGAAACAACAGGCTTGGTAATGGCAGATCCGCGTCCAGTCGTTGTTCCGATTCTTCGTGCTGGTCTTGGAATGCTTGAAGGAATGACAAAACTTCTTCCTACAGCACAGGTTGGCTTCCTTGGAATGGTTCGCAATGAAGAAACACTGCAGGCAACCACATACGCCAACCGACTTCCCGAAAATCTCTCTGGTCGTCAATGCTTCGTGCTTGATCCAATGCTTGCAACTGGCGGAACTCTCGTGATGGCAATCAATTACCTTATCGAGCGCGGCGCAAATGAAATCACTGCAATCTGTCTTCTCGCAGCACCTGAGGGAATCAAAGTTCTTGAGGAAGCCTTCAAAGATTCAGGTGTTCCAATCACCTTGGTAACTGGGTCGCTTGATGAGAAGCTCAATGAAAAGGGTTACATCGTCCCAGGACTTGGCGACGCCGGCGATCGTCTCTATGGAGTCGTGTAAATGGCATCAACTTCACCAGGATATGGAATTACTATCCGTGTCGAAGGTTCTCCTGAACTTCAGCCTGTCGCACTGATTACTACAACAATTACAAATGCTGGGGCAACAATTACTGCTCTGGACGTTGTTGAATCACTTCTTGAACGGGTTGTCATAGATGTCACTTGCGATACCGTTGATGCAGATCACGCACAACAGATTCATGATGCTCTTTCGATTCATGATGGACTGACCGTTCGCAAAGTTAGTGACCGTACATTCTTGCTCCATCTTGGTGGAAAAATTGAAGTTACCTCAAAGGTTCCACTAAAAACTCGTGATGATCTTTCACGTGCATACACTCCAGGTGTAGCTCGCATTTCTCAAGCGATTGTTGATGATCCTTCGGATGTCCGTCGCCTCACAATGAAGCGCAATACTGTCGCTGTTGTGACAGATGGCTCTGCAGTTCTTGGGTTGGGAAATATCGGACCGGCAGCAGCGCTACCTGTAATGGAAGGAAAGGCCGCTCTCTTTAAGCGCTTTGCAAATGTTGATGCGTGGCCAGTCTGCCTCGATACACAAGATGTTGATGAAATTGTTCGCACAGTACAGTTGATTGCACCGGTTTATGGCGGAATCAACCTTGAAGATATCTCTGCGCCTCGTTGTTTTGAGGTTGAACGACGCTTGCGCGAATTGCTTGATATCCCCGTATTCCACGATGATCAACATGGAACGGCAATTGTTGTTCTTGCCGCTCTACGTAATGCGCTCAAACTTGTAAAGAAAGATATGGGACAGGTAAGGATTATTTTGAGCGGTGCTGGAGCTGCCGGTACTGCAATCGCACGTTTATTGGTGTTAAGCGGAGCTCAACACATTATTGCTTTCGATAAAGATGGCGTAATCAATAAAGATTCAAAATCTGATGACCCAATGCGCGATTGGTTTATTGAGAACTCAAATAAAGAAAATTTCGCAGGCGATGTCCATCAGGCAATGGTTGGTGCTGATGTCTTTATTGGCGTCAGTGCGCCAAAGGTGCTTAATGAAGAAGATATCGCAGCAATGGCACCAGGTTCAATTGTCTTCGCACTCGCTAACCCAGATCCTGAAATTGATCCAGCAATCGCACGTAAATACGCGGCAGTTGTTGCAACAGGCCGCAGTGACCACCCAAATCAGATTAATAACGTATTGGCATTTCCTGGAATCTTCCGTGGTCTCTTGGATGCGCACGCTCATAAAATCACAGATAAGTTATTGGTTGCGGCAGCTGAAGCAATTGCAGATTGCGTAAGCCCTTCTCAGCTCAATACATCGTTTATCGTTCCGAGCGTCTTCGATCCCAATGTTGTAACAAAAGTCGCGGCGGCTGTAAAGCAGTCAGTGTGATCGAGTTAGCAGCCTCATTTGATGAACAATTATCATCACTAGCTCCATTTATCTTTTATGTAGTAATTGGTGCAATCGTCTTTATTGAGACTGGTCTACTCTTCGGCTTCTTCTTGCCGGGCGATTCAATTCTCTTTAGTGCCGGGTTAGTCGCGGCAGCTCACGGAAATATCAATATTGTCATATTAGTAAGCGTGATTCTTGCTGCTGCATTTTTTGGTGATCAAGTGGGCTTTGTTATTGGTCGCGTCGTTGGTAGACCGTATTTAGATAAACATCAATCCCCACGCATGCGGAAGATGATTGCTAACTCAGAACGTTTTTACGAACGAACTGGGTGGTGGGCAGTAGTAGCTGCACGTTTCTTCCCTTGGATTAGAACATTTGTGCCACCTATTGCTGGTGCATCGATGATGAATTACTACAAATTTCTCTCAGCGAATGCCTTAGGAGCAGTGCTCTGGGGCGCAGGAATTACTCTCGCTGGTTACTACGCAGCTTCGCTGCCATGGGTAAAGACTTTCTCTTACGCGATTGCTGCCTTCTTTATTCTTGCTTCAATCGTTTCCGGGCTTGTGAATTATTTACGCCACCGACCAAAACCCCAAAGTAAGTCATAACAATTCCGGTGACTAAGTAGGCGCTCACATTGACACCATCTGTCGGTGAGTAAAGATCAATCAAGAGTGATCCAACAAGTTGTCCACCAACGCTAAAGAGCGTAAATGTGAGAACCCCTAGGTGCTGAACAATCGTTGATGTAAATGCAATGTAGATGACACCAAGGACTCCGCCTGTGTAAATCCACCAAGGACCAGATGGGAGTGGAACAAATTTTGTGGGTCCTGCTGCAACAAGAATTAATAGGAATATAAAGAGGAATGTTGTACCCATGAAGAAGTTCAGGAATGAAGTTGTAAAACTCTGATTGGAGTGTTCATTAATCTGACCATTGAGTGCGCGTTGTACTCCAACAACCGCACCCGCTACACAACCCAGTAATACCGCAAAGAGTGAGAGGTCTCTGCCATCCAGACGGTCAAATACCGAAATAAAGACAGCAAAGACTGTAACAAGAGCTGCAGCAATACGTCGAGGAGTGATGTGCTTCTTTCCACCACCAGTCAGACCAATACGATCTACAACTAGAGATGCGGCGGTCTGTCCAGCAATCGATGCGACAGAGTAAATCGCAACTCCAATGAGCGGAACGATATGAGTCTGTACTGCAACAAAACTACCGCCGAGCGCGCCAGCAAAAAGTGTCCACTTAGGTAACTCTTTCCGTGCAACGGCACCTTTGAGATTACGTGCACCTTCTTTAATGCTGGGGCTAAATACTGCAACAATCGCGATAATCAGTAGGCCCGAGCCAAATGAGACGAGAGCTGCTTGAACTCCATTACCGATCAGGTGTGAAAGTTCGCCATTTGCTCTGGCTTGTAAGGCAATCAAGAGGCCAGAGATTGCGGCGAGGAAATCTAGCCTTTGATTCTTTCTGGACATGGCTTGATTCTATTAACTTTCTAGAGCAAGAGTGATCTCTAGCCACTCTTCTTCTCTGCTTTGTAGCTCCTGTGCTGCTGCGCTGAGTTCTGAATCAATTTCACCTAAGCGGACATGGTTCAGTGATTCTTCTTCTTGCTCTGCAAGAAGTGATGCAACTCGCTCCTTGCCTTTTGCAATCTGCTTCTCAACTCGCGCTAAATCTTTCTTCAGCTGACGCTCTTCGGCAGCAGTTGATGAGGAACTACTCTTTACCGTTGCACCACTCTGCCTATTAACTGCATCAGCGCGTTGCTCAAGATATTGATCAACGCCTCGAGGTAAATCTCTCAGAGTTCCATCGCCTAAAAGTCCATAGAATCGATCGCAGACTCGCTCAAGGAAGTACCTATCGTGCGAGATCACAATAAGAGTTCCACCATAGCTATCTAGTAAATCTTCGAGCTCTGTCAGTGTTTCGATATCAAAATCATTTGTTGGCTCATCTAGTAGAACGACATTAGGTGAATCCATCAACAGTCTTGTAAGTTGTAAGCGACGTCGCTCGCCACCAGATAAGTTTTCAACAGGTGTCCATTGAGCATCGCGGTCAAAGCCAAGGCGTTCGCAGAGTTGAGAGGCAGATAGCGTCTTTCCCTTACCAATCTCTACATGTGTAGCAACTTTTTCCACTGCTTCAAGTAGCCGCCATGTTGGATCTAACTCATCAAGATGCTGAGTTAGAAATGCAGTCTTTACAGTGATTCCTGTAACTAACTTGCCGGCAGCAGGGTGATTGAGGCCTGCAAGAGTGCGCATAAGCGTCGTCTTTCCTGCACCGTTGACGCCGACGATTCCGATGCGATCGCCTGGTCCAACGTTCCAGGTTAAGTTGTCAATCAACTCTTTATCGCCAGCTTTAATCACTGCATGGTGAAGTTCGAAGACTGTGTTTCCAAGGCGGTTGAGGGCAAACTTTAAGAGCTCAGTTGAATCACGCGGTGCAGGTTCTGCTGAAATTAATTCATTTGCCGCATCAACTCGGAACTTTGGTTTAGTTGTTCGCGCTGGTGCTCCTCGACGGAGCCAAGCAAGTTCTTTGCGGATCAAGTTATTGCGCCGTGAATCCAAAACATTAGCTTGACGCGAACGCTCTGCCTTCGCCAATACAAAGGCAGAGTATCCACCGTCGTACTCTTCGACTTTACCTAGAACAACTTCCCAGGTGCGATCTGTTACTGCATCCAAGAACCAGCGATCGTGGGTTACAACTAGGAGGGCTAAATCTTTTCGCTTATTGAGGTGATCAGCAAGCCATGCAACGCCTTCAACATCGAGGTGGTTGGTTGGCTCATCGAGCAAAATTAGATCAAGGTCATCGATAAGAAGTTTTGCTAGACCGACGCGACGCTTTTCTCCGCCAGAGAGAGATGTAAAGAGCCTCTCAAAGAGATGGTCATCAAATCCACCAAATAAACCTGTAAAGATCTCACGGATGAGTGGATCACGGGCCCACTCATGTTTTTCCTGATTACCAATAACAACATCGCCAACAGTTGCATCTGCCTTTGCAATATCTACTTGAGAGAGAATTCCTATTCGAGCTGAATTTGATTTTGTGACACGGCCCGCATCTGGATCTTCAATCCCCGCAATAATTTTCATTAACGTGCTTTTTCCGGAACCATTTCGGCCAACAATTCCGATTCGTTCGCCTTCAGAGAC
>JBILBB010000057.1:0-6156 GCA_044353955.1 Candidatus Planktophila sp.
CGTTGTTGGTTTTGATATTGCAGGCCCCGAGGATGGATTCCCGCCTAGCGATCAATTAGATACCTTCGAATACCTTCGTCGAGAGAATGCTCACTTTACGATTCATGCCGGTGAAGCCTATGGTCTTCCATCAATCTGGGAAGCAATTCAACTCTGCGGAGCAGAACGATTAGGACACGGCGTTCGCATCGCAGACGATATCGATTTCAATCACACGCCACCAAGGTTGGGGCGCCTCTCATCGTATGTTCGCGATCGTCGCGTGCCACTTGAGATGTGCCCATCATCAAATATTCAGACAGGTGTTGCGGATTCATTTGCAAACCACCCACTTGCAAAGCTCTCCAAGCTTCGCTTTAGAGTCACAATCAATACAGATAATCGTTTAATGTCAGCAACTTCCATGAGTCGCGAAATGACAGAGATGGTCAATCAATGCGATTGGACCTTCCAGGATCTTCAGCGAGTAACGATTAATGCTCTGAAGAGCGCATTTATTCCCTTTGAGGAACGGCTTGCGATTATTGAGAGCGTTGTAAAGCCAGGCTATGCAAAGATTTCAGAGGAGTAACTTTCACTATACTCCGACTGAGTGCCAGACCGTCTTTGATTCCATAAAGGCAAGGATTCGTGCAGGGGATTGGCCAGAATTAAAGGAGTGAATCCTCTTAAGGTTCTCAGCTCCTGCTTCTTTGAGAGCGCCCTGCTTCTTCTTAGCTACGCCTGAGATATCAAAACCATCGATATCCATATGTGATGCAGCCCATGGAGCCAGTTCATCAAGTGAGCCCGTTAGGATATTGATGACGCCTGCTGGTAGATCGCTTGTCGCCAATACTTCTGCAAATGACATAGCTGGGACTGCAAGAGAACCGGGAACGAGCACAACCGTTGTGTTACCTGAAACAACTGCTGCAGCAACGGAATCAATGAATTCAATGAAGGTGGCCGGCGATGCGATCGCAACAACACCTTGAGGCTCGGAGATTGAGAAATTAAAGTATGGTCCAGAGACAGGGTTTGTAGAACCACTGACTGCCTGCAATTTATCGCTCCATCCGGCATACCAAACCCAACGATCAATGGCATCGAGTATCTGTGACTTCGCCTTAAGAGGCGTTACATGTGAACTGAGCGCAATTTCAGATTGGAATTGGTCTGCTCTACCTTCGAGCATTTCAGCGATTCGATAGAGAATTTGGCCACGATTGTATGCAGTTGCCTTCGACCATCCTGATTGCGCAGCGCGTGCAGCGGTAACGGCATCTCGAAGATCTTTACGTGATGCCAGCGCAGGGTTGGCGATAAAGTCTCCATTCTTGGCAGTTACTTCAAAGACTCTCCCAGATTCACTGCGTGGGAATGCACCATTGATAAAGAGTTTATAAGTCTTCTTTACATCAACGCGAGGTTGCTTCTTAGTAGCCATTTACTTCGCCCCGCTCTCTTTACCATTTTTCAAATATGCAGCTAGACCATGCCTGCCACCTTCGCGGCCCCATCCAGATTCTTTATAGCCACCAAATGGAGATGCAGGATCAAATTTATTGAAGGTATTGGCCCAGATAACACCTGCCTTGAGATGTTGGCTAGCCCAGAAAATTCGTGAGCCTTTCTCGCTCCAAATTCCTGCAGATAGACCAAAGGGAGTGTTATTGGCCTTATCGATTCCTTCTTGCGGAGTTCTGAATGTGAGAACAGAGAGGACCGGGCCGAATATCTCTTCTTGCGCGATTCGGTGAGCCTGGGTTACACCAGTAAAGATTGTAGGAGCGAACCAGAAACCTTTATCTGAGAGATTGCACTGCGGGCTCCAGCGTTCGGCGCCTTCAGCATCTCCGACGGCAGAGAGCTCCTTAATTTTAAGAAGTTGTTCCTTGGAATTGATGGCGCCGAGATCAGTATTTTTATCGAGAGGATCACCCACTCTAATCTTCGACATTCTGACTTTAAGTTTCTCAATAATTTCTTCAGCAATGCTCTCTTGCAGAATCAAGCGAGAACCAGCGCAGCAGACATGGCCCTGATTGAAGAAGATACCGTTGACAATCCCTTCAACAGTTTCATCTACAGGTGCATCATCAAAGACGATATTGGCGCCTTTGCCACCGAGCTCTAGGGTTGCCTTCTTATCGGTAGATGCGATAGCGCGAGCAATTTTCTTTCCTACATCGGTCGATCCAGTGAAAGCAATCTTATGAATTCCAGGATGGTTAACGATTGCGGCGCCTGTAGAGCCATCACCGGTAATAATATTGACAACGCCATCGGGAAGTTCTGCCTGCTGGCAAACTTCAGCAAATAAGAGTGCAGTAAGAGATGTGGTCTCTGCTGGCTTGAGAACGACTGTATTTCCAGTTGCAAGCGCAGGTGCTACTTTCCAAGCGAGCATCAAGAGTGGGAAGTTCCAAGGGATGATCTGTCCTGCAACTCCATGAGGCTGTGGTGATTGTCCTAACCCTGCATAATCTAATTTATCTGCCCATCCTGCGTGATAGAAGAAGTGTGCTGCCACAAGCGGAATATCAATATCGCGCGTTTCACGAATTGGCTTTCCATTATCAAGTGTCTCTAGCACGGCAAACTCGCGTGCACGTTCTTGGAGAATTCGTGCAATGCGATATAAATACTTTCCACGCTCTTTACCTGAGAGCTTTGACCATGTCTTTGTGTAAGCCTTTTGTGCAGCTGCTACCGCTTTATCAACATCGGAAGTTCCACCTAGGGCTATGTGGCTGAGAATCTCTTCGGTAGCGGGATTAATTGTAGGAAAGTGTTTCTTGCCGGAGACGAATGAACCATTTATGAAGTGTCCATATTTAGGTTTGATGGAGACTATCGCCCTAGATTCTGGCGCTGGTGCATACTCAAAGGTCATCTTCTGCCCATTCCTTAGTCGATAGTCACGTAGTTAGGGCTAGCGTAGTAGCCATCTGACATTTTCATTCGCTGCATCAGTAAATCGTTGAGAAGCGCGCTTGCACCGATGCGGAAAAGTTGTGGAGTTAACCAATCAGGACCCGCAGTCTCATTAACGAGAACTAATTGTTTAATTGCATCCTTTGTCGTGCGAATCCCGCCTGCAGGCTTGACTCCGATTTTACGTTGGGTAAGCGTGTAGAAATCTCGAACTGCTTCAAGCATCACGAGAACAACAGGGGGAGTTGCCGCGGGAGCCACTTTTCCAGTGGAAGTCTTAATGAAGTCAGCACCTGCGAGCATCGCTAAGTAAGAAGCTTTTCGAACATTGTCATAAGTGACAAGTTCGCCTGTTTCAAAAATTACCTTGAGGTGGGCTTTATCGCCACAGACTTCTCGAATCTTCACAATCTCATCAAATACCAATCCATACTTTCCAGCCAAGAATGCACCGCGATCAATCACCATATCTATTTCAGCAGCACCAGCGTTGATTGCATCCTGTGTATCTTGAATCTTTACCTCCATAGAGGCGCGACCAGATGGAAATGCAGTAGAGACAGCGGCAACTGGAACGTGTTCTCCACCAATTGCATCTAGATGCGTGCGAGCAATTTCGACCATATCGTTATAGACGCAGATAGCTCCCACGCTAGGAACTGTTGGATCAGTTGGGTCAGGTCTGACAGCCTTGGAACAGAGCGCACGAACTTTTCCAGGAGTATCAGCGCCTTCTAAAGTCGTGAGGTCAACCATCGAAATGGCTCTTTCAATCGCCCATTTCTTACTCGATGTTTTAATACTTCGCGTTGCAAGCATCGTTGCTCGGGATTCCGCACCTACTTGGTCAACTCCCGATAATTGATTGAGAAAATTAAGGAGAGACTTCTCAGTTCCATCGACTAAACCGTAGAAACTCATGAGAGTAATTCTTTCAGAGGTTGACGAATCTCGTCGAGCAATTCCTGTGATTCTTGCGATGTCTTAGTAATCACTTCGATGTAGCACTTCATCTTCGCCTCTGTACCTGATGGACGCACGATGATGCGAATTCCACCTGCTAGCCAGATACGTAGACCATCTGTAGGCGGCAAGCCATCTTTAGGTGCAGCTAAATCATCGATTGCATCTACTTTGCGGCCAGCAATCTCGGCCGGGGGGCTCTTACGAAGACCTGCAAGTAGTTTGGTAATTGCTCCCATATCGCTGACGCGAATTGAAATCTGTTCAGTGCCATGAAATCCGTGACGCTCCCAAACTTCGTTGAGTAGGTCGGAGAGAGTCAACCCCTCGCGCTTGAGGTCTGTTGCAACCTGAGCTAAGAAGATTGCTGCAGATATTCCATCTTTATCGTTGACTGTCTCTGAATCAACTGAGTATCCAATTGCTTCCTCGTACCCAAATGCCAGGTCTTCAATCTTTGCAAGCCACTTAAAGCCGGTGAGAACCTCTTGGAAATCGATTCCGTAGTGTGCGCTGATTTTCTTGAGCGCAGATGATGAGACAATCGAGTTTCCAAATGTTCCTTTTGGCTTTGTACGAGCGATCCATTCGCCAAGGATTATTCCAAGCTCATCGCCGCGCAGCATCCGCCAGCCTACAGCTGGGTCATTAATTGCAGCGGCGCATCTATCGGCATCAGGATCATTGGCAATCACAAGTTCAGCACCAAAGTCGCGAGCCTTCTTGAGAGCTAGATCGATTGCACCTGGCTCTTCGGGATTGGGAAATGCAACAGTTGGAAAGTCTGGATCTGGTGTGCATTGTTCGTCGACGAGAATCAATGTGGCGAAACCAGCATGGTTAAAGACGCGTTGCACAACTTCGGTTCCGACTCCATGCATAGCTGTGTAAACAATCTTCATATCACCAGGACGTGGTGCAAGAGCACTTGTTCGCTTTACATACTCCGTTATGACTTCTTCGCCCAGAACGGTCCACTTTTTTCCACGAGGGAGCGACTTCAGAGATGTCACTGCATCGATATCACTTGCCATAAATCCATCTGTGGGATTGATGATCTGTGATGATGCGTAGCTGATTCCATCAGCGGTAGGTCCGATATAAACCTTGTACCCATTATCTTGTGGTGGATTATGGCTTGCAGTCACCATGATGCCGATATCGCACTTCAGATACTCAGTTGCAAAAGCTAAGACAGGTGTTGGAAGAGGTCTTGGCAGAATGTAAACATCCATTCCGGCGCCGCTCATGATTTCTGCAGTCTCTTGAGTGAAATCTTCTGATCCATAACGAGCATCACGTCCAACGACGACCTTCGTCATTCCGCGCTCTTTCATGTAATGAGCGATACCTGCGGCGGCTCTTCCGACTACTGCGCGGTTCATACAAGATGGGCCTGGACCTATTGGTCCACGAAGACCTGCTGTTCCAAATTGGAGAAAGCCATTGAAGTACTTCTTAAGAGTTCCCTCATCAGATTTTTCGAGCAAACCTTGAAGCACCGCTGCCGTTGCAGGATCTGGGTCGTCAAGAATCCAGGCTTCCACCTCAGCTTTGAGAGCTTGATCCATAGGGAAAGGTTATCTTTGCTTAGACGAGTTTAGGAATAGTGGATTTAAGAAGTGCTCCCATGCGGCTTGCTGCAGCTTTGCCGGCAGCGATTACCTCTTCATGGTTTAACTTCTCACCTGTTACTCCTGCAGCAGCATTTGTCACAAGTGAAATTCCAAGAACTTCTGCGCCCAGTGCATGTGCTGCAATTGCTTCAGGAACTGTAGACATTCCGACCAAATCCGCTCCCATTGTGCGCATCATCAAAATTTCAGCTGGCGTCTCATATGTAGGCCCACGCCAATGAACATAGACGCCTTCAGCGAGCGAACTATCTTCCTTCTTTACGATCTCTCTAATGCGCTTGCTGTAGAGATCGGTGAGATCGATAAATGTTGCACCTGATAGCGGTGATGCGGCGGTTAGTGAGATGTGATCACGGATGAGAACTGGTTGACCAACTTTGTATGAAGTATTGATTCCGCCGCAGGCATTAGTCAGAATGACAACTTTGCATCCTGCTTTAACTGCAGTGCGAACGCCATGAACGACAGGTTCCATACCCTTGCCCTCGTACAAGTGGGTGCGACCAAGAAATACAAGTGCGCGAATCTTCTTGCCATTTTCAACTAATTCATAAGATCGCACTTTTCCAGAGTGACCTTCAACTGCTGGTGCGAAGAAGCCTGTGATCTCATGTGCATCGCACTCGTACGCTGGCGT
>JBILBB010000002.1:0-21713 GCA_044353955.1 Candidatus Planktophila sp.
CCTTTCCGGGGAAGTTCACTGATTCTCTCGTTGCTGGTTCACTTGAGAAGGTTTCCCTCTCATTCCTAGTCGATGGCCTCGATGTTAGACGTGGAGGCTGCGCCGCCAATATCTCATTTGGGCTAGGAGTTCTCGGGCTCAATCCGATTCTCATCGCAGCCGTTGGAAAAGACTTTGCTGATTACGATGCTTGGCTTGTACGACATGGCGTAGATACTTCCCACGCACTTGTTTCGACAGAGCAACACACGGCCCATTTCACGGTAACAACAGATACCGAACTCAATCAGATCGCATCTTTCTTTCCGGGTGCGATGTCAGAAGCTCGCAATATTGAGTTGGCGCCGATCATCGACAAGGTTGGACTCCTCGATATCTTGGTTATCTCTCCAGATGATCCTGAGGCGATGTTGCGCCACACAGAAGTAGCGCTCTCCATGGGAATTGCAGTAGCAGCAGATCCTTCGCAGCAAATGGCACGTATGAGCGGGGAAGAGATTAAGAAACTCATCAATGGAGCTACATATCTATTTATGAATGAGTACGAGCTTGCACTCGCGATTCAGAAGACCGGTTGGAGCGACCACGAAATTCTCCAACGGGTGAAGTACAGAATTGTCACTCTGGGATCAGAGGGTGCTCGCGTCGAAAGTATTGATGGAACATTTTTCAAGGTCGGTTGCGCACAAGAGAAGGCAAAGGTTGATCCAACGGGAGTAGGCGATTCATTTAGATCAGGTTTTGTAGCTGGCCTTGCTTGGGGTCTCTCACTGGAGCGCTGTGCACAACTTGGTTCAATGATTGCAACATATGTGATTGAGACAACTGGAACCCAGGAGTACAGATTCACCAGTGCTGAATTTGTAGATCGATTTAGCTCTGCCTATGGCCAAGATGCAGCAGGAGAAATTGCAGCCCACCTTCCTAAATAACCGAGATAACTTCTTTCAGGGCTTGAATAACTCTCTGAATTTCTTCCTTGGTGACATCTGGTCGAATCGTGAAGCGTAAATGTCCACCTGTCTCATATCCCATAGAGGCCAGGACATGGCTCGGCTGTAAATCCGCAGCCGAACAGGCAGAACCCGCATCAATATCAATCCCGAGTTTTGCAAGCTCTCGAACAATTACCTCATTACGAACGCCTTGAACAACGCATGAGAGTACGGAGTTTGTTGAGGGCGCACCTTCGCCAACAATCTTCACCGCCTCCAACTTCTTTAACTCGGAGATTAGGTAATCGCGATTTTCAGGGGTTTCAAGAGTGAAATTCTCTAACGCGACAGATGCTGCGATAAGTAGTGGCAATGAGTAAGAACCAGGTGCGCTTATCGGTGCAAGGTGCGGCAAGGGATAGGCGAAATCTGCGCGGTTAGCAATCGCAAGGATTGAAAGCCCCGCTGGCCCATCCCAAGATCGCGCATCAAAGAGCGCGCTATCCCATCGAGGTGGCAGGGCAACTCGGGCACCCGAACTAGTTGCATCGACAGAGATATATCGAGCGCTCTCCATTGCCCGATTGTGAAGTTGGGTAATTCCAGTTTCACCATTTACTAGTTGAAAACTTAAGGTGGTTGCAGGGGGTAAGGTTTCAGGAAATGAAATCTGTCCATCTGCTTCGACGGGAAGTTCAAGGCTCTTGCCTTGATGGCCACGAACTATCGCCCGCACTTTGCCCTTATCAATTGAAGCGTAAGCAAAGGTAGACTCTTTTGAGAGAAAGCCTGCGATAGCAAGAAAGTGGCCGAGTGAGGGCTCTCCCAGAATTTCAACACTCTGCGCAGGAATCTGAAGTCGGGAAGCGATATTTTCAATCGATTGATTCCGAAGAATCGCAGCCCTCGAGGCCGCTTGCGATTGTTTCTTAGGGTCTGCCCAACCTTGGTCAAAGGCGGCTAAAAGCGCATTGCGAACGGGTGGGGAAAGCGGGCTTTCCGAGGCGAAATTTCCTGTGACACGAACCACCGGATGAACGCTACTCGCTCGGAGAGAACCACGCACATCTCGCCACTATCCTTTACCCATGTCTTCTCAAGCTCGCCGCTCATGGCGCCCATTACGCGCAATCGCGCTGATAGGCCCGGCACTTGTGCTTCTCACGGGCTGCTCATTTGATGCCAACAGTATTTCTGGAATGGGTTTTCCAAAGGGAGTTTCGAGCGTCAACGATATTTCGATCTCGTTGTGGCAAGGCGCCTGGATTGCTGCAGCAGTAGTCGGAGTATTTACTCTTATTCTTATTTTGTGGCCTGCGGTATTTCATCGAGCCAAAGTAGGTCAGAGTGAATTTCCAAAGCAGACTCAGTACAACGTCCCTATTGAAATTCTTTACACCGTAATTCCGTTTATCATCGTGGCTGTTCTCTTCTACTTCACGGTTGTTAAAGAGACGAAAATCGTAGATAAGACAACTCCAACAAAGCATGAAATTACTGTTAACGGCTTCCAATGGTCATGGCAATTTGGTTATCCCGAAGCAGGCGATAAAGCGCTTGTTACCGGAACAACTGCTAATCCTCCAACTCTCTACCTTCCTAAGGGTGAGAGCGTTCGTTTCACGATTAATTCAAATGACGTCGTGCATGGATTCTGGATTCCAGCTTTCATGATTCAGATGCAGAATCTTCCAGGTGAGACAAACCACCTTCAGTTCACTGCAAATAAGCTTGGCGAATATCCAGGACGTTGCAACATCCTCTGCGGAAGAAATCACTCACAGATGCTCTTCACTGTAAAGGTTGTAACACCCGAGCGTTATCAGAAATATCTTGACTCATTGAAGGCGAGCACAGCATGACCACGTATGCAGAACGTCCCACAATCGCAGCGCCTCGTCAGGGAGTCCAGAAAACATCACTGGGATCACAATTTGTAAAGACAATTACTTCAACCGACCATAAGAGAATCGGCTATCTCTATCTAGCAACATCATTTGCATGGTTCCTTATTGGTGGCCTTCTCGCCTTACTTCTTCGCGTGGAGCTCACCCGTCCAGGAATGCAGTTCATGAGCGTTGAGCAGTACAACCAGATCTTTACAATGCACGGAACAATCATGTTGTTGATGTTTGCGACACCGCTCTTTGTTGGTTTTGCTAATGTCATCATGCCGCTTCAAATTGGCGCAGCAGATGTTGCTTTCCCTCGACTTAATATGCTCTCTTACTGGCTATTCCTCTTTGGTTCTATCCAAGCGGTTGCAGGCTTCCTTACTCCAGGTGGAGCTGCATCATTCGGCTGGACCGCCTATGCACCTCTTTCAAATTCAACCTACTCACCTGGTATCGGTGGAGACCTCTGGATCATGGGCCTTGCAATCTCTGGCCTCGGAACAATTCTTGGTGGCGTCAACTTCATCACGACAATCTTCACAATGCGTGCACCGGGTATGACGATGTTCCGTATGTCGATCTTCTCTTGGAACGTACTTCTCACTTCGATTCTTGTACTCCTTGCATTCCCACCACTTGCAGCAGCGCTCCTAGGCCTTGAATCAGATCGACTCTTTGGAACGCATATCTTTGATCCGGCAAATGGAGGTGCGATGCTCTGGCAGCACCTCTTCTGGTTCTTTGGCCACCCCGAGGTTTACATCCTTGCCCTTCCATTCTTCGGAATTGCAACAGAAATCTTGCCGGTATTTAGCCGTAAGCCAATCTTTGGTTATAAGGGCTTGATTGCAGCAACGATTGCCATTGCGGCTCTCTCTGTAGCTGTATGGGCGCACCACATGTTCGCAAGCGGAAAGGTACTTCTTCCATTCTTCTCATTTATGACATTCCTTATCGGCGTTCCAACTGGAGTTAAATTCTTCAACTGGATCGGCACAATGTGGCGTGGCCACGTCACCTTTGAGACGCCGATGCTCTGGGTTATGGGCTTTCTCGTAACATTCCTCTTCGGTGGAATCACCGGAATTATCTTGGCATCGCCTCCACTCGACTTCGCCGTATCGGCTTCTTACTTTGTAGTAGCTCACTTCCATTACGTGCTCTTTGGAACAGTTGTATTTGCGATGTTTGCAGGCTTCTACTTCTGGTGGCCAAAGTTCACAGGGCGCATGCTCAATGAACGTCTTGGAAAGATCCACTTCTGGACCCTCTTCTTTGGCTTCCATATAACATTCTTGATCCAACATTGGTTAGGAATTAAGGGATTCCCTCGTCGTTACGCAGATTATTTGGCTACTGATGGATTTACTGGCATGAATATGGTTTCAACAATCGGTTCATTCCTACTAGCTCTCTCAATGATTCCATTCTTCATCAATGTCTGGATTACTCGTAAATCTCCACTCGTGAATGTGGACGATCCATGGGGCTACGGATCATCGCTTGAATGGGCGACATCGTGTCCGCCACCGCGCCACAACTTCACATCGATGCCACGCATTCGCTCTGAGCGCCCAGCATTTGATCTGCACCATCCTCACATTAAGACAGAAGGTCACTAGTAATGAATGCTAACTGGAAGTTATTCTCTGGCCTTGCAATCTTCTACGTCATCATGGCGATTGCGTACTACTTAGTTGGTGGAGAAGCAGTAGGAATTACAGGAATGACTCTGGCTGCCTGCCTTGCGGGAATGGTCGGTTTCTATCTTTGGTTTACACAGAAGCGAATCGGCGTGGCAATCCCATCGGATAATGATGATGCAGAGATTGCAGATGACGCTGGCGAATTAGGCTTCTACAGTCCGCACTCATGGTGGCCTCTACCTGTTGCTCTCAGCGCAACAGCAATGAGTTTGGGTCTCATCATTGGTTGGTGGTTGACTCTCATTGCACTAGGTGCCTTGGTCTTAAGCATTATTGGCATGGTTACAGAGTATGAAAAACCAGCGCTTGATTCTCATAACTAATCTACACTAAAACTATGGATAAGGTGCGAGCAGAGATCCTTCAGGTGGATTATCCGCTTACTGCTGCGGCGCGAATCACTGTTGCTGCGCCTGCAGCGAAGATATTTGAGTATTTAGCAGATCCTTATGCTCATGCATACTTCGATGGTTCTGGAACGGTCAATAAGGCGCTCCGAGCTCCAGAGAGATTGTACTTGGGCGCCAAATTTGGCATGGGGATGAAGATTTTTCTTCCATACAGAATTACCAACACAGTAGTTGCTTTTGAAGAAGGCAAGCTCATTACATGGAAACACCTAGGTGGCTGGACATGGTCTTACCAACTTAAAAGTCTTGGAGAAAATCTCACCGAGGTTACAGAAGTCTTCGATCTCAATCCGGCACCAGCTCTTGGTAAGTGGTGGGTAAAGAGAACAAACTCCCTCGAACGAAACCCTAAGTGGATGGCAAAATCTTTAGTCTTACTAAAGGCGCTATCCGAGCAGTGAAGCGCGCCATATCGGTTGCGCCATGGATCTTCATAGTTATCTGGAGTTCTGGATTCGTTGTTGCAAAGTACGCCCTTGAATCTGCAGATTCACTCTTCTTCTTAGCAATTAGATTACTGCTTGCAACTGCAATTCTATTTCTACTGACGCTAGTCATGAAGCAGCCGATTAGGATCTCTCGCGCTGACCTTTATACATCGATCGTTATTGGTCTATGCCTGCATGGTCTCTACCTGGCTGGGGTTTGGTATGCGATTGACTTAGATGCACCAGCAGGCCTCTCATCTGTTGTAACAAGTTTGCAACCGGTACTTGTCTCGCTCTTTGCAATCAGATTGTTGGGGGAGTCTCTCACCAAGATCCAGACAGTGGGACTCGTTCTAGGAATTTTTGGCGTCATTCTCGTAGTTCTTCCAAAACTTAGTGCAAGCGATGGCTTTACCGCTGAATCTCTAGCCTTTCTCATCATGGCTCTCGTGGGCAGTACAGCTGCAACTTTGCTCCAGAAGAGAATCGGCCGCACAATTCCGCTGATGATTGGAACAACGATTCAATTTGGAGTTGCAGCGATTGTGCTTCTCATCGTTTCGATTGCCTTGGGTCGCACGCGGTTCGAATTTACTGCTCACGCGTTCTGGTCCATGGCGTGGGCAGTTCTTGTGACATCGATTGCTGCCGTTCTATTGCTCCTGTGGCTTCTAAATAGAGGCACTGCAGCAAAGGTTTCGAGCCTTCTCTATCTTGTGCCACCCATGGCAGTTATTCAAGCCTTCGTGCTCTTTGGCGAAAAGGTAAACGCCCAAGCGATCATCGGAATTGTGATGACCTCGCTGGGCGTTGCCTTAGTTCTGCGAAGCTAATTACTTTCTAGTGGTGTCCCTCTAGCTCTCGACGTTCTGTCTCGGTCGCTTTAGGAACTGCTACAGCTGCTGCACGTGAAATGCGATTACGCAACTTATTCTTCAGCGCGCCTGGACGACGAACGCCTGCTCCGTCGTGCTCAGGTAGCTCAAGAGGAGCAAGTTGTTCATGCGAAGTTAGAAGCCAAGCCTTCTCAGCTGAAATTGGCTCGTGAACTTCAATGAATTCACCATTTGGCATACGGACAAGACGGCCTGTTTCGCGACCATGTAGAACGAGGTCGCGATCTGCCCGCTGTAATGAGAGACAGAGTCTCTTCGTTACAACGAAGGCAATCGGTGGAAGAACAATGATTGCGATTCGAGAGAACCACATCATCTGATTAATTGTGAGATCAAATGTTGTAGCGATAATGTCATTGCCACCGTTTATAAGTGAGACAAGTGTGAAAGTAAGCGCCATTGCACCGATTGCAGTTCTATTTGGCGCATTGCGCGGACGATCCAGGAGGTGATGCTCGCGCTTATCTCCGGTTGCCCAACTCTCGATAAATGGATAGAGAGCAAGCCCAGTAAACATAATTCCTGGCAAGATCAAACCTGGAATGAGAATGTTCCAAGAAACGGTGTAACCAAAGAGATAGGTTTCAAGTGGCGGAGCCATACGAACAAGCCCATCGAGCCAACCCATATACCAATCGGGTTGAGATCCAGCTGAGACTTGTCCCGGCGTATATGGCCCATAGAGCCAGACGGGGTTGATGGATGCCACCGCTCCTAGAAAAGCTGTCACACCGAATACGATAAAGAAGAAGCCACCAGCTTTAGCCATGTAGACAGGCATCAATGGATAGCCGACAACGTTCTTCTCTGTGCGACCAGGACCTGGGAATTGTGTGTGCTTCTGGTACCAGACGAGCATGAGGTGAACTGTGATGAGTGCAAGGAAAATTCCTGGCAATAGAAGAATATGCACTGTGTAAATGCGTGAGATAAATAGTTCTCCAGGGAATGCTCCACCGAATGCAAAGTAGGAGAGATAAGAACCAACTACAGGTAGCGCCTGGATGATGGCCTCTGCAATTCGAATTCCTGTACCTGAGAGAAGGTCATCGGGAAGTGAGTAACCCAAGAATCCTTCAACGATTCCCAGAGTGAGAAGACCGACGCCGATGATCCAGTTAAATTCACGTGGCTTGCGGAATGCGCCCGTGAAGTAGACGCGCATCAAGTGAACAACGATTCCAACCATAAAGATCAAAGCAGCCCAGTGGTGAATCTGGCGCATCAGGAGTCCACCACGAACCTCAAATGAGATATCGAGAGTTGATGCATAGGCCGCAGACATCTTGATGCCTTGCAGCGGCTCATAGGAACCGTTGTAGACAACTTCCTTCATTGAAGGGTCGAACCAGAAAGTTAAGAAAGTTCCTGAAAGTAGAAGAATGATAAATGAGTAGAGTGCAATTTCTCCAAGGAGAAATGACCAGTGATCGGGGAAGACCTTTGTAAGGTTCTTCTTCATCCACTTTGCAGCGCCTGTGCGATCGTCTACATAGCCTGCGACGTTACCGGCGATTCTCTCGCGTGCTGTCATGTTAAACGCCCCCAAAAGCTAGGTCCAACTGGTTCGGTAAATGGTGCTGCGGCTACTAGGTAACCTTCTTCATCCACTGAGATATTTAACTGCGGAAGTGGTCTCGCCGCAGGTCCAAAAATCACCTTTGCGGCTCTTGTCACATCAAATGTTGATTGATGGCATGGGCAGAGCAGGTGTTTAGTCTGCTGCTCGTACAGCGCTACAGCGCAACCCATATGTGAGCAGATTTTAGAGAAGGCGATGATGCCTTCATGAGTCCACGAAAGTCGCTCTGCATCGAGGTTGAACTCTTCGGGGCGCAAACGAATCAGTAAAACAGCATCTTTAGCGACATCATCGAGGTGGCGTACTTTTCCAGCAGGAAATTCAGGAAGGGTCTGCGCAACTGCACCAACCTCAAGATCCTCTGGTCTGATTGGTCTATCGCCTGGATCTGTAACGAGGCGAGTGCCCTTCTTCCAGTTAGTCTTCTTAAGATCATCGCCAGGAAGCGGACCAAGGTCGCGAAGAAGCAGTACAGGTGTAAGCGCCGATAAACCAAGTGCTGCACCGAGAGTGGTCTTGATGAGAGGGCGACGGCCTAGCCCAGCATCTGCAGCTCCAGCTTTAACTGTATCAACGAATTCTGCACGGTCTTCATCTTCAGATTTAAACTCATGACGTTGTGCAATGACTTCTTCATCTGGCATCAGCGTCTTTGCCCAGTGAATAAGGCCGGCACCGATACAGAAGAGTGCGATTGCCATTCCCATGCCAATACCCAATTGGTGAAGGTTGGTATCACCCATAATTGGAATAAAGATAAAGACATCATCCTTAATGAAGATGTAAGAGTAGATAAGAATTAGGGTACCAAGCGCTGATAGAGCAAAGAGAATCGCAACTTGGCGTTCTGCACGAAGAGCAGCTTTTGGATCAGTATCAGCTCTGCGATGAACGTGAGTTGGAAGTCCTGGATCTTTAATTAATTCGATCTCGTTAGACATATATCCCTATCTCGCCTTCGTCGCTAACCAGACTGCGCAACCAATGAGCAATCCGATTCCTAGTGTCCACACAAGTAAACCTTCAGTTACTGGACCAACTCGACCGAGAGCTGCTCCGCCAAGCTGTGGTTCTGCTTCAACAGATTTAATCCACTTGATCATGGAGAGCTTCTCTTCAGGAGTAATTGTCTTATCACTAAATACAGGCATTGATTGAGGGCCAGTAATCATCGCTTCGTAGATGTGTTTAGGTAGAACACCCATAACAGTTGGCGCATATTTGCCCTGTGTGAGTGCGCCACCTTGACCTGCAAAGTTGTGACACATTGCGCAGTTGGTACGGAAAAGTTCTCCACCTTCTGCGACAGAGCCATCTCGCTCATAATTAAGCATCTCATCTGTAGGCACTTCTGGTCCGGGAGCTAGTGAAGCAACATACATTGCAAGAGCATTTACCTGCTCTGGTGTATAGACCGGCTCCTTACGCATCGCCTGTTGGCTCATATCCGCCATTGGCATTCTGCCTGTGCCAACTTGGAAATCTACAGATGCTGCGCCAACACCGATTAGCGATGGAGCAATCTCTACGCCTTCTGCATTGAGCCCATGGCATGAAGAGCAGCCCTTAAGAAAGAGTTGCTTTCCTTCTTCGATAGCTGCTGAACGATCGGCAAGGACAGTGGTCTCAGAGTTAACCGCACTCGCAACTTGAAAAGTAGTGCCGATGGTGAAGAGAGCAAAGATCAGGAGAACTGGTCCTGCCGCTCGATGTCTGCGTAAACGCGAGAGACGCTTCACTGTATTCCTTTCAGTTGGGTGGCTAATTATTTAATGAGATAGATAGATGCGAAAAGTGCAATCCAAACTACATCGACAAAGTGCCAGTAGTAAGAGACGACAATTGCGGTTGTTGCTTGACCTTGAGTAAAGCGACGAGCCTTTGCAACGCGGACGAGAACGATAAGGAATGCGATGAGTCCACCAGTTACGTGTAGGCCGTGGAAACCTGTAGTTATGTAAAAGACTGAACTGTATGCAGTTGATGAGAGAGGCGATAAAGAATGCCCCCATAAGGAATGTCAGAGAGAACCATTCGCGCATTCCCCATGTCGAGACTCTGATGAGTGAACCAGTTCTGCGAGCTTGGTAGCGCTCTGCAGCGAAGACTCCAAATTGGCAGGTCACTGATGAGAGAACAAGCACCGTTGTGTTGAATGCAGCAAATGGAATATTGAGAACTTCAGTTGTCTGCGCCCAGATCTCAGGACCTTGTACTGCGCGAGTTGTGAAGTACATAGCAAAGAGAGCTGCGAAGAACATGAGCTCGCTTGAAAGCCACACAATCGTTCCAACTGCGACTAAGTTGGGGCGAGTAATCTTGTGGTGCGAGCTCACGCTTGTACTTGTCATGGATAGCATTATTCCCGAAAAGGGCCGCACTAACCTATTCAAAGCCCCCGAAAGAGCGCTCAATTTCCGCGTAATTAGCGTGAAAAGGGTCACCCGGAAATGAGAGTCGACAGCGCCTCTATCCGGATTAGACTTCAGCCATGTCAGAGAATTCAGCCGCCAGAGAGCGCAAATATTCGATAGTTCTCTACTCGGATGATTCAACGGTTCGCCAGGCGGTCACTGCAGCCTTGGGTACCCGTCTCTCACCTGAGATGGCAGAACACGTTATTCATGAATTTGCTACGGCTGCCGCCCTTCGCCTCTATGTTGATGGCAAGAAGCCAGGCTCGGATTCACCAATCGATCTCTTTATCCTCGATGGGGAAGCGGTACCTGAAGGTGGCCTTGGAATTGCGCGACAACTTAAGGATGAAGTCTTTAACTGCCCACCAGTGATGGTGATTACCGGCCGCAAAGCTGATGCATGGCTTGCTGCCTGGGCGAGAGCTGAAGCAAATGTTCTGCATCCCATCGATCCCTTTACCTTGGCCCATACAGTCGCCGAACTTCTTCGTGCGCGAACAACTTCACTCACCGTTCTGTAACAAAGATAGAACAAAGATAGAACAAGGATAGCTAAGGCGATGTCTGGAAATTCTCCAACATGGAGCGCTGCTATTGAGAAGATGAAATCGGGGCTCGATCTCGAACCCTCTGAAATTCAAAGTGTGATGGGCGAGATTTTATCGGGCTCTGCAAATACTGAAGGTATTAAAGAGTTCCTCCTGGTCCTGAAAGAGAAGGGGGAGACGACTGAAGAAGTTGCTGCACTAGTTGCTGAAATGTATGAACACAGTGCGCCGATAAATATCACAGAGCGAGCTGTGGATACAGTAGGAACCGGCGGCGATGGAGCAAATACGATCAATATTTCGACAACTGCAGCAATCATCACCGCCGCTGCAGGGGCACGAGTTGTCAAGCATGGAAGTCGAGCAGTCTCATCTAAGTCGGGCGCATCGGATTTTCTCGAAGCCCTTGGCGTAGTTCCTGGTCTTGATGGCAAGGGTGTTGAACGCACCGTTCGTGAACTTGGTATTGGTTTCTGTTTCGCACCTGTCTTCCACCCATCAATGCGCTTTGCAGCACCCGCTCGTAAAGAGCTGGGTGTCGCAACAATTTTTAATATCCTCGGTCCACTTTCTAATCCGGCAAAACCGAAAGCGGCAGCTGTTGGAGTCGCAAATGATCGGATGCACCTTGTAATGGCACAGGTGCTTGCTGAGAAGGGGTGCGATGGATTCGTCTTTAGAGGCGATGATGGATTGGATGAAATCACTCTTGCCACAACAACCTCCGTCTTATCAATTGGAAAGGCCCAGATTTCTAGTGATCGGATCGATGCTCAAGATTTTGGATTAGATACCGCACCGATTTCTGCAATTGCTGGGGGAGATTCGACTGAGAATGCACGTATAAGTCTTGCAATTCTTTCGGGCGAACGCGGCGCACCACGTGATGCAGTTCTGCTCAATGCCGCTGTCGCTATTGCTGCCTTCGAAGGAGATCTCGATACCGATATCAAGGTGCGCATAACAGAAGGTTTAAAGCGGGCCGTTTCTGCCGTTGATAGTGGGGCGGCATCTACTCTTCTGAAGAACTGGGCCGCTTTGACTCAGGAGCTTTCGGCCTCTTAATTCGCTCTCCGAAGTTGAGTAACTCTTCAAGAGTATAGATATCGAGTGAACCGAGTCGCTCTAGCAGGCCATGGAAGACGTCGACCGTTGCACGTGCATCATCAAGGGCGCGGTGGCTTGGAGTTGTAGAGGTTCCAAAGAATTCGGCTAACGTGCCTAGCCTGCAATTGGGAACTTCCTCTCTAGTAAGAACTTTCCGAGCAATGATTGCAGTATCAAGAACTGGATATTTTGGCCACGGTAGCTTATTTACCGAAGCTGCATATTTAAGAAATGAGAGATCAAAGGGCGCGTTCTGCGCCACCAGAACTGTCGATTGGTAATCACCCAGGAAATCCATGAGCGAGGGAAAGATTTCTAAAGCTGTTGGAGCCCCAGATAGCATCTCATCGGTTATTCCAGTGAGTTCGGTGATGTACAGCGGGACAGGATGTTCGGGATTCACAAACGAGTTGAACTCCTGGAGAACAGCGCCAGCCTTGATTTTAACTGCACCGATTTCGGTAATCGCAGCTCCTAAATGGGGAGCGCCGCCAGTTGTTTCAAGGTCAATAACAACAAATGTCGTATCGATAAGTTTGCGACCCAGATCCTGGAAAGTCGATTGCCACGTTGAGTCGCCCACGCCGTGAACATTAGATGATTGCTCCGACATTGATGAAGAGATAACCTCATCATCATGGGAGTCGAAGGCGCACCGCTGGAATTAATACGCGATTGGGATGCCCCAGGTTCGGGTGCTAAGAAAGGTGTTGGGGTATTACTAGTCCATGGCTTTACTGGTTCGCCAGCAGGCATGCGCCCTTGGGCCGAGTATCTCAATAAACTTGGATACACCGTTCGCGTTCCATTACTTCCGGGACATGGAACAAAAGCTGAAGATCTCAATCTCGTAAAGTGGCAAGAGTGGCCAGCGAAAGTTGAATCCGAATTAACCATTCTGTTGCAGAGCTGCGAGAAGGTCTTTATCTGCGGCCTTTCCATGGGTGGTGGAACAACACTTAATGTGGCGGCGCGGTATTCACGGCAACTTGCAGGAATCATTCTGGTTAATCCGATGATTCATGTGAAATTCGTCCCTCATCAACTTGCTTGGGTTATCTCACGCTTCCAGAAATTTCGTGATTCCGTCGGTGATGACATCAAGAAGCCTGGGGTAACTGAATACGGTTACGACCATTTACCTGCAGTAGGCGTCTATCAAATGCTGAAGATGCTGAGCTACACCCGAAAGAGATTGCACGATGTGACAGTTCCGGTGCAGTTATTTCATAGCGTTGAGGATCACACTCTGCCAGTGACGAATACCGAGATCATTCTGAAGGAGATCGGTTCCCGTGAGAAGCAACGGATAGAACTTATAAACAGTTACCACGTGGCGACACTAGATTACGATGCAGAAATCATCTTTGAAAATTCGAGAGTATTTATCGAAGCGCACTCATAACGTTTCCTGCCGCTACGAATTCACCAGCTGCTACTAATTCTGGAGATAAGTAACGATCAGGACCAGGTCCTGGAACGCTCTTGCGAAGAGCGCTAATAACCTTTGCAGATGCAGGACTTGGTGTGAGCGGTGCGCGGAGTTCTATAGCGCGAGATGCTGTCACTAATTCGATAGCGATAATGTTCGTTAGATTTGAGACTGCCTTACGCAGTTTGCGTGCAGCAGACCAGCCCATAGAGACATGATCTTCTTGCATTGCAGAAGAAGGAATTGAATCTACGCTTGCAGGAGATGCTAATCGCTTATTCTCACTGACAAGTGCTGCCTGCGTGTATTGGGCAATCATGAGGCCTGAATCCACTCCAGGATCGTCGGCAAGAAATGGTGGAAGTCCTGCGCTGCGGTTCTTATCGAGAGCCCTATCAGTTCGGCGTTCTGCGATACTGCCAAGATCTGCGACTGCAATAGCAAGGAAATCGAGAACGTAAGCAACGGGTGCACCGTGGAAGTTTCCATTTGAAGAGATTCGACCATCGGCAAGAACAACGGGATTATCAATAACGGCGCGAAGTTCGCGCATCGCAACTATCCCCGCATAATCAACGGTATCTCGAACTGCACCTGATACTTGTGGTGCACAACGAAGAGAGTAGGCATCCTGAACTCGATCATCATTGTGAAGATGTGAGGCAACGATTCCTGAGCCCTTAAGGGTTTCAAGCATGATTGAAGCTGACTTTGCTTGACCGGGATGGGCTCTTAGCGGTTCATGAAGCTCGGGAATAAAGACTTTATCCGTTCCAAGTAAACCTTCTACCGACATTGCGGCAACTACATCGGCAGAATCGAGAAGCATGCGCAGATCTTCCAGCGCAAGAATGAGCATGCCGAGCATTCCATCGGTTCCATTGATGAGGGCAAGTCCCTCTTTCTCTGCGAGAAGAACCGGTTCGATTCCTGCATCCTTCAGTAGTTGTGAAACAGGTTTCGCAACTCCATGCGAATCAACTGCTTCACCTTCTCCCATAAGCACAAGTGCGCAATGTGCAAGGGGCGCAAGATCGCCACTGCAACCTAGCGAACCAAATTCACGTACAAGGGGAGTAATGCCTGCATTAAGAATTGCAGCCATTGTTGTTGCAACAATTGGACGAACGCCTGTCTTTCCTGAACAGAGAGTTTTCAGGCGCAGCGCCATCAGAGCTCGTACAACTTCGCGTTCGATTGGTTCACCAACACCAGCTGCATGAGAGCGAATGAGTGAACGTTGCAGTTGAGTACGAAGTTCTTGAGATACATGTCGATTGGCGAGTGCGCCAAAACCGGTTGAGATTCCATAGACGGGGGTTTCGCTAGCCGCGAGTTCCTCTACATGATCGCGGGAACTCTGCATGGCAGCCAGAGATTCTTGAGAAATATTCACCTTTGCATCGCTGCGAGCAATCGAAACGAGATCTGCGAAGGTCATTCCAGTTGTCGAGATTATTACTTCTGCCATGTTGTGACTGCTCTTCCTGATTTGTAGGTATGTGAAATGAGATTTACCCCTGGGCGATATGCCAAGTGAATATATGAATCAGAGTTCAGCAGCGCCAAATCTGCCTGAAATCCAGGTGCAATCTTGCCGATATCTGCACGACGCAGCGCCATCGCTCCACCGAGAGTTGCAGCAAGAACAGCCTCTTCAACGTTAAAGCCCATCAGAGATACGGCGGCGGCGATACAGAAGGGCATCGAGGTTGTGTAACTTGAACCTGGATTGCAATCAGTTGCGATTGCAACAGTGGCTCCTGCATCGAGAAATTTTCTGCCGAGCCTTCCTTGATGTTGAGTAGAGAACTCTGCGCCCGGAAGAAGTGTGGCAACCGTTGAGCTTGCAGCAAGGGCTTGAATATCGGCATCAGTTGAATTACTTAAGTGATCAGCAGATGCGGCTCCTAATTCGATAGCTAATTGCACAGCGTTAGTTCTCTGCAATTGGTTGGCGTGGATACGGGGGATTAACCCTTTCGCAACACCAGCTTGAAGGATCCGGCTACTCTGATCTTCAGTAAAGGCACCTGCATCGCAGAAGACATCAATCCATTTAGCCTTTGTAACAGGAATGATCTTATTGATGATGAGATCGACATATCCATCTACATCGCTCTTAAACTCTTGAGGGACTACATGGGCTGCCAAGAGTGTGGTTTCAGAGGTGAATTGAGATGCAATTTCGATGGAACGCGCTTCATCTGGTTCATTGAGCCCATACCCGGATTTGATTTCCACTGTGGTTGTTCCGAAAGAGAGCGCCTCATTTAATAAACGCTGTGCATTGTTCTGAAGCTCTAGATTGCTAGCTTTCCGCGTTGCTTCCACAGTTGTTGCTATTCCACCTGCTGTGTATTTCTCACCTCTAGAACGGGCGGAGAACTCGTGGGAACGATCGCCAGCAAAGATGAGGTGTGTATGCGAATCAACGAAGCCTGGAAGTAAAGTCTTGCCAGAGCAATCAATTTCGGTATCTACGCCAGATTGCGCGCCCTTCCCAACAAACTTGATTTGGCTATCTTCAATCACAACAGTTGCTCCGTGCAGAACGCCTAGTGCACCTTCTCCGATAGTCGGGTCGTTGGTGACAAGCGTTGCAATGTTGGTGAAAGCAGTTGAACTCACTTGCCGGTAACACCTTGCATCATCGGAACATGTACGCCCTTTTCAATGGCGACTTCTTGAGCATGCGCATATCCAGCATCTGCATGTCGGATAACTCCCATACCTGGATCATTAGTAAGTACACGTTCTAACTTCTGCGCAGCAAGTGCAGTGCCATCTGCAACGCTCACCTGACCTGCGTGAATTGAACGACCGATACCGACGCCTCCACCGTGATGGATTGAGACCCATGATGCACCTGATGAAATGTTGATCATCGCATTGAGCAGTGGCCAATCTGCAATCGCATCTGACCCGTCGTACATGGCTTCTGATTCACGATATGGAGATGCCACACTTCCGCAATCCAGATGGTCGCGACCAATAACAATCGGAGCGCTGACTTCACCTCGTGCAACGAGATCGTTAAATGCAAGACCTGCCTTATCGCGTTCGCCATAACCAAGCCAACAGATACGTGCTGGGAGTCCTTCAAATTCAACGCGGTCTTGAGCCATCTTGATCCAGCGATGAAGATGCTTATTCTCAGGGAAGAGATCGAGAACTGCCTGATCTGTTCTGTGAATATCTTTCGCATCTCCAGAGAGTGCAACCCATCTAAATGGACCCTTACCCTCGCAGAAGAGCGGACGTATATATGCAGGGATAAATCCTGGGAATTCAAAGGCTCGTTGGTATCCACCTTGACGTGCTTCATCGCGGATGGAATTTCCGTAGTCAAAGACGACAGAGCCTCTATCTTGAAAATTCACCATTGCTTCAACGTGTTTGGCCATTGACTCTTTCGAACGCTTGGAAAAGTCAACAGGGTCTTTCGCAGCTAGATCGCGAGAACCTTCAACATCGACACCCTCTGGAATGTAGAAGAGGGGATCGTGGGCAGATGTTTGGTCGGTGACAATATCCACGGGAACACCCATCGCATAGAGCTTTGGAAGAATCGTTGCGCTATTGCCTACGAGACCAATTGATACTGCGCGTCGTTCGGTGCGAGCTTTTGTAGCACGTGCAACCGCATCTTCTAGGTTATCTGCAATCTCATCGAGGTAACGCTTCTTTAATCTACGAGCCAATCGAGAGCCATCAACATCGATGATCAGACATGTTCCTTCATTCATAGTGATTGCCAGCGGTTGAGCACCTCCCATGCCACCACAACCACCTGTAACGGTGAGAGTTCCAGCAAGAGTTCCACCAAAGTGCTTCTCAGCAACGGCGGCAAAAGTTTCATATGTTCCTTGCAAAATTCCTTGTGTGCCGATGTAGATCCAAGAGCCTGCAGTCATCTGACCGTACATAGTCAGGCCTAAATCTTCCAACCTTCTAAATTCTGGCCAATTGGCCCAATCGCCAACGAGATTTGAATTAGCGAGAAGAACTCGGGGAGCCCACTCATGTGTGCGAAAAACTCCAACTGGTTTTCCAGATTGCACCAACATCGTTTCATCATCTTCAAGATTGGTAAGTGTCTTAACGAGAGCATCAAATGAGGCCCAGTTACGTGCAGCTTTTCCCGTGCCGCCGTAGACAACTAATTTATCGGGATGCTCGGCCACCTCTGGATCGAGATTGTTCTGCAGCATTCGCAGAGCCGCTTCTTGTCCCCACCCTTTAGCACTTCTACTTGTTCCTCGTGGGGCTCGTACTGGGCGTGGTCCTGAAGTCATTTGGCGACTATATAGCGAAGGCGTTGAAAATAGAATGAGCAGATACTCTTAGAGAATGAATTTACCTCACGATCGGCTCTGGCCTAGAGTTTCGTCGGTAATTACAGCCCACGATGGTTCTCGGGTTGATGCACTCATTGTCGGAGTACCAGCATCTGCAACAAGTATCTCCGAGACCGGAGCAGATGCAACGCCTGGTGCGATAAGAAAGGCTCTTGCTAAGTACTCACTCGCACATTCTCATAGCGCAGTAAATCTAGAGAAGGTAAGGATTGCCGATGCGGGAGATGTAATTTCCCCAGATATTGATGAAGACGCAACGATTTCACTCCTTCGAAGTGCCCAATTGAAAAGTACTTTGCTCATTGCATTGGGTGGTGACAACTCAATTACTTATGCGACTCATATGGGCTCAGAAGCAACGGGCTTGATCACCCTCGATGCTCATTACGATCTTCGAGATGGCATCAGCAACGGGTCACCAGTACGAAGATTGATAGAGGCTGGCCTTTCAGGAAGGAAAGTTGTCCAGATCGGAATCGCAGAATTCTCAAATTCTCCCGAGTACGCAGCGCGAGCCAAAGAGTATGGAATCACCGTAATTCCACGCAGTGAACTTCGAGGAGCCAACCTTTCAGAGATTTGGAGTCGAGCTCTTGCAATTGCTGGAGATCGAATTCACGTCGACTTTGATATGGATGTTTGTGACAGAAGTGTGGTGCCTGCTTGCCCTGCTGCAGCACCTGGTGGAATAAGTGCTGATGAAATTCGCCAATTCGCATTTCTTGCCGGTTCTTCAAAGAGCGTTATTTCGATGGATATTACGGAGATTGATTCCACAAAAGATTCAGATGATGAGAGAACAACCCGCCTTGCTGCACTTGTGATTCTTGAAGCGATTGCCGGACTTTCGACCCGTATTTGAAATTGCAGTAAACCCTGTCTTGCTTAAGAATTAACTCGTGCACAGAATCATCGGAGCCCTGGGTGGCAATAGAGCAGCTGATGCATTTCGTAAGACAGTTTCGGGCGATCCATCGGGCGCACCGATATGGTCCCAACAGATGGCAGTCGGTGATGATGTCGGTTTATTTGGTCCCGGTAGCGCGGTATGGGAAGTTCACGGTTCCATCTCCACATTAGTGGGTGGAATACGAGCCCTATTAATGCAAGCAGCGCACCCGGCTGCCCTTACAGGTGTTGCTGAACATTCACAGTACGACACAGATCCCTTGGGGCGTCTCGAACGCACAACACGTTGGCTCACGATTACATCCTTCGGCTCAACAGAGGCAATAGCACGTGAAGCACAGCGTGTTAATGAAATTCACAAAAGAGTCAGTGGAGATTTTCAAGATAAGTCAGGTCATCAAGATAAGTACTCTGCAGCGGATCCTCGTTACTTGTTGTGGGTTCATTGTGCATTTACAGATTCATTCCTTCGTACCTACGACGAACTCGGATATAACTCAACAGATTTAGGAGACCAATACATTCGCGAATGGGCGAAGAGCGCCCAGCCTCTGGGTCTTTCTAAGGCGCCACTTTCGCGTCAAGAGATGATAGATGAGATAGCCCGTTTTGCATCTCAAGAGGTTGGCGCAATTGCGATGACTTCGCCCATTGTTAAATTCATCCTCAAGCCACCATTTAGCAAGGGCGGACTCTTTTTCTATGCGATTCTCCGAAATGCGGCTATTTCAACAATCGACCAACCGTTTCTGAAGATTCTTGGCCTTAAGCCTCGTTCAAATAATTGGCTTCGAGTAAGCAGAGTCCTTTTAGATTTTCTCTCGTACATGCTTGGCCATGAATCGCCTTCGCAGAAGATTGCCCGCGCCAGAATCGAGAGAATACAGTTGTCGCATGAATGACTGCCTCTTCTGCAAGATTGTCTCTGGCAGCATCCCGTCCCGCAAAGTTTATGAAGACGATGAGACTTTAGCTTTTCTAGATATCTTTCCGGCTAATCGTGGCCACACACTCGTTATTCCAAAGGAGCATTCGGTTGATATACATGACACTGATGCTGCTGTATATGGTGTTGTTGCTAGCTCTGCGAAGAAGGTCGCAGATCTTCTACAGAGAACGCTTGGTTCAGAGGGAACTTCAATTTTTCAGATGAGCCGTGAGGCTGGATGGCAGACCGTCTTCCACTTACACATCCATGTCATCCCACGATGGTCTGGCGATAATCTTCACAAGCCTTGGGATATCAAGGCAGCAACAGATGAAGAACTTGAAGAAGTACTTCGAAAGATTCAACGCTCATGAGCCAGTCTGGGAAGAACCCAGATGCGATAGTTATTGGTGCAGGAATAGTGGGTGCATGTTCTGCGCTCTCACTAACAAATGCCGGATTAAAAGTAATGATTATCGACCGCGGAACGGTAGCGAGCGGAACAACTGGCGCCGGTGAAGGAAATATTCTTGTCTCAGATAAAGATCCTGGCCCAGAGCTCGTACTCGCCCTTCGCTCTCGTGATCTCTGGTTTGAGATGCAAGAAGATGTTGGCGACACATTTGAGTTAGAAGCCAAGGGTGGAGTTGTTGTTGCTCGCAATGATGATTCCCAACTTATGGCCTTGGCGAAAGTGCAATCCGCCAACGGAGTGACTGCCCAGGTAGTTGATAGCAGAGAGCTTCATCAGCTCGAGCCTTATCTCCATCCTGAAATTTCCTCTGGCGTCTTCTACCCGCAAGATGCTCAATGCCAACCCATGCTTGCTGCAGCCAAGATCATTCAAACCGTGATCGCCCGAGGTGGAACCCTTGTCTCACGTTCAAAAGTTCTTGGATTTGATATCAAAGATGGTGCTGTGGTCGCAGTAAATACATCTACCGGAAAGTATTCAGCGCCAATTGTCATTAATGCAGCTGGAACTTGGGCGGGGGAGATTGCAGCGTTAGCTGGCTCAAATCTTCCCGTAGCGCCACGACGAGGATTTATCTTGGTTACAGAACCTGCGCCTCAATACATCTTTCATAAAGTGTATGACTCTGATTACGTTGCAAATGTTGCAAGCAGTGATGCTGATTTACAGACGAGCACGGTTGTTGAAGGTACCCGAAGCGGCACAATTCTTATCGGCGCAAGTCGCGAGCGAGTTGGTTTCGACGGTTCGATGAATTACGAGATTCTCAGAAAACTTGCACAGCAGGCTGTTTCACTCTTTCCAGTATTGCGAGATGTACAACTTCTCCGCGCTTATAGAGGATTTAGACCCTATGCGCCGGATCATCTGCCGCTGATTGGTGAAGATTATGCAGTGAAAGGTTTGTGGCATTCCGCCGGGCATGAGGGTGCGGGAATCGGATTAGCGCCAGGTTCTGCAGCGCTCATCACTGATGCGATTCTTGGACGTCAATCATTTATGGACCCCACAGCATTTTCCCCTAAGCGATTTGCGGAAGTATCTGTATGAGTTCAACTTCAAAGAGAGAAGTGACCTTCACCTTTAACGGCGAATCCTTTCAAGGAGTTGAAGGACAATCGATCGCAGCTGCACTGATGGCGACAGGTGTTCGTGAATTGCGCAAAACTCGCTTTGACGAGGAACCAAGGCTAATTTTCTGCGGTATCGGCATCTGTTTCGATTGTGTTGTGGTCGTAGATGGTGTTGCAAATCAGAGAGCATGCCTTGTTGAGATCGCTGACGGCGCCAAGATTGAGAGCCAGAAATGATTGCGATCATTGGTGCAGGACCAGCGGGACTTGCTGCTGCAAAGGTAGCTTCAGAAATTGGCGCAGAAGTTATCGTTCTAGATTCTGCACCGCGCCCAGGTGGACAGTATTGGCGACATAGAGATGGTGTTCAGGGATACAAATCTCATCGCGCAAGTGGTTACTTTGATGCAGTAATTAATTCAAGAAACGTTACTTACATTCACGGTGCACAAGTGTGGAGCGCTACCCGCAATAAAAGTTCAATAACACTGAACTACCTTCAAAGTGGAGTTGAAAAAACGATCACAGTGGAGAAGTTGATTCTCACCACCGGCGCATATGACCGATCCATTCCATTTACAGGTTGGGAACTTCCCGGGTCGATGACACCA
>JBILBB010000003.1:0-21629 GCA_044353955.1 Candidatus Planktophila sp.
TCACAAATAACGGAACTAGGAAGCAGAGAATGATGAATTGAACTCGCCTTGACTTGCCGCCATGGCGAGCATGCGCACTCTTGTAAGGCTTCTTCTTAGTGGCAGCAATAGTTGTAGTGGACATCAGCGCCCCTTACTTTCTCTGTTTGAGTGGATTAAGTAAGGTACAACAATTATGCAAACAATTATCAGCATGACAATTGATGCCGCTGCACCAGTGTTGTACTTCAAGGCTTTGTACATCGATTCATATACGAAGATTCCTGGCATATCTGTCGCAAAACCAACACCACTTCCTGACATTGCGTAAATCAAGTCGAAGATCTTTAAGGCTACGTGGGTAAGAATTACCAGAGTGGTGATCGCAATTGGTGCCAACATTGGCACTGCAATCGATCGGTAGTATCGAGAACCGGTCGCTCCATCCATCATGGATGCTTCGCGAAGCTCATCTGGAATAGATACCAATCCCGCTAAGAACATTGCCATTGCAAAACCCATGAGCTGCCATGCGGTCGCGATCACTACTGGGATCAGCGCAAGCGGGATTCCCATTTCAACCTGGATGTACTGTCCCCCAGGAATAATCTTTTCGAGAAGTGCGCTGACATCGCCAACAGTTGTAGCGGAAGTTAACCACTCTGGTCGAAGTTCTTCGCCTTTAATCGACTTGTATGCGCTTGCAACTCCTGAGTACTTGAGAAATAGATTGACGCCTGAGTCAGGGTTGAAAAGCCATCGCCAAACAACTCCAGTAACAATAAATGAAAGAGCATATGGGAGGAGGAATACTCCTCGGAAAAATCCTTTTGTGCGGCCCATGTTGTGAACGGCTAGCGCAATAAAGAATCCTGCTAAGACCGTTACCAAGAGAAATAAAACTGTGAAAATGAAGCTGTTTCGAAGGTCAGATTGGAATCTCGGATTCTCAAAAAGATTTTTATAGGTGGCGAAGGGATCTGGCCCTTGAGCCATGCTTGCCTTTGCTGGCATCCAATTTTCGGCTAAAGATACGCCGATTGTGTATGAGATAAAGACGTACACAAATACTGACACAATCAAGAAAGACGGGAGCAGGAGAATGGCAGCCTTTACATCACCGCCACGCTTTTTGCGTTTCACCGGTGGGTTTGATTTTCCCCTTACCTGGCTCATCAATTTCTCCTTTTTCTTGTAACAGTAATTAGTAGTGATGTAGGTGGAGATGGGATTTGGAAACCCCACCTCCACCTACATTTATTACTTAGTTAGCAGCGATTGCTGCATCCATCGCCTTAGTGAACTTTGCAACGCTCTTGTTAGCTTGTAGCAGTGTTACTGAATCTGCATAAGCCTGTCCAACAGCTGCAGCAACATTTGCCTGGCCGTGTACAAGAGATGGAACGCGCTTTCCGTTAGCTAGAACCTTTGCAGCACCTTGCTGGTACTTGCCAAGTGTCTTGGTGCTTACATCAGAACGTACTGGTGCAGAACCCTTTAGCTTGTTGAAAGCGAGCTGGACCTTTGGATCCATGATTGCCTTTGCGAATGCAACTCCGCCTGCTTGGTTCTTCGCTGTCTTTCCGATAACGAATGAGTCACCAACAGTTACGAATGTATTTGCATCACCGAATGTTGCGTATGTGAAGTCCTTGCCGTCGACCTTGTTCTGCTTAACAAGAAGTTCGCCATAAGCCCAGTCACCCATGATGTTAACACCACATGTTCCCTTAGCAAGAGCAGCAACAGCGCCAGTCCAGTCAAGAGCCTTGTGATCTGCGTTAGTCCATGTCATAGCTTCGTTGAAGTTTTTCACTGCTCTCTTTACGCCAGCAGATCCCCATGACTTTGATCCATCAAGTAGTGCGTTCCAGCCTGATGCACCCTCTTCAGCAACGATAAGAGCTTCTAGAAGCTGTGCAGCTGTCCAGATGTCCTTATCTCCGAGGCAGATAGGGTCAATTCCCTTTGCCTTCATCTTGAGAGCAGCAGCCTTAAATGTTGACCAATTAAGTGATCCGCTTAGTGATACGCCAGCCTTCTTCTGTGCAGCTGAGCTGATCCACATTGTGTTAGCGCGGTGTACACCTGTGAGTACTGAGTAGGTCTTCTTGTTGAAAGTCATGCTTGCAACAAGTTCCTTAGGAACAACCTTATTCCAGCCCTCAGACTTGTAGACAGCTGTCATGTCTGTAAGAACATCTTGTTCTACATAATTCTGAAGCTCTCCACCTGGGTGTGTCTGCCAAATTTCTGGGGCATCTCCACCAGCTAGACGTGTTGCTAGAACCTGCTTAGCGTTAGTTCCGGCTCCACCAGCGACAGCTGCATTTGTGATCTTTAGATCTGGATTAGCAGCCTGTGCAGCAGAGATAATTGCCTGCAATGCAGCGTCTTCAGAACCTGAAGTCCACCATGAGAATACTTCGATTTCACCGGTTGCAGCAGCATTTGCTGGAGCAGTTCCGACTGCAAAAGCTAGGGCAACAGCTGTAAATGCTGCAACGCTAACTTTAGTTTTTGCTTTGAACATATAATCTCCCTCTTTTCGACTCAATCTTCAGTTTGAAGATGAGGTTTTACACTTTCCTTTACAGCAATCAGCGATCTGTTGCGACCATTTCTCCACCGAGCACCTTGTCCAAGGCTTCGGTGAAGAAGTACTCGCCCCACATCACGGACTCATCTACCCCAAGCTTCTTCTGCTCGTGATAGCTGCCATGCTTTAGTACGCCTTCCCACTCCGGTTCGTTGATTGCTAAGTACTCTGGTGAGCACATAGCCTCAATTGATCGAAGTGCGAAGTCTGCATATTTCTTAGCCTTAGCTGAATCATCAACTAGCTGGCTAAGTTGTAGAAGTCCACTTGCAGCAATTGCTCCTGCTGAGGACTCCACAGCCATTACTGGGTTTGGTTCTTCCCAGTCATTCGGTGGAATTGTTCGATCGCCCGTGCGATTAACAAAGAAATCTGCGGTAGCGATAGCGGCCTCTAGATAGCGCTGATCATTTGTAAATGCGTAACACGTTCCAAAACCGTAGAGCGCCCATGCTTGTCCGCGAGCCCATGATGAGTCATCGCGCCAACCTTGTTGGGTTGTCTGTCGGAGGAAAACTCCAGTCTCTAAATCAAAAATTCCTTCGTGTGATGTGCTGCCATCACCGCGAACTAAATATCTTCGAGTTTGCAGGCAGTGCGTATCGACTATCTCGCGAATCCCTTTATCTCCTAGCTGTTCTGCCGCGTAGAAGATAATGCCCACATTCATCATAATGTCGATAAAGGTACTGTCTTCCGCCAAGAAAGAGCGTAAGAATTTAGATTTGTTATTAAATCGTAATGACATTGTCTTTCCCGCGGTAACAACAACATCATTGAGCGCCTTATCGCCTGTCTCTTTGTACCATTTCTTCCAGGTTGGCCAGAATGTGAAGCCGAGGTCATGAACTTCGCGGTCTAATTCGCGACCTTTCAGAAGAGTCGAATAGTGCTCAGCCTGCTGGCGCCAATATTCATTATCCAAGTGGTCGGCCAAGATCCACATCTGCCCACCAAGGAAACCTTCACACCAATTAGTCCAAGATTCTTTGCCATGCTTCCACTTACCGTTCTCTGTATAGAGAGGAAAGTAATCTGGATGGTTAGTGATCAAATTGCGAACCTTTTGATCAACAACACCCATCGCTTGCTTGGCAAGGGCAATAGTTGATTCTGGTATTTCTACACCGTTCTTGAGCACACTCATGCGAGCCACGCCTTTCTCTGACCGGTATGAATCGCGATGGTTTTGAGTTCTGTGAACTCTTCAACGGCATGACGTCCAAGCTCGCGTCCAATGCCGCTTTCTCCAAATCCACCAAAACTCATTTCTGGGAAGCCATCCATCCAGCAATTGACCCAAACAGTTCCAGCACGTACACCTTTTGCAAACCTAACGGCGTCATCGATGTTCTTCGTCCAAATACCAGAAGAAAGTCCATAGACAGTTGAGTTTGCAATCTCAATTCCATCCTCGACGTCATCAAATTCGAGGACTGAAAGTACTGGTCCAAAAATTTCCTCTTTAGCAATAGTCATATCTGGAGTAACTTTTGTAAAGATTGTTGGTTCCAGGTAGCGACCTTTTTCGCTCTTAATCAAATTGCCACCAAGAATTAGATTTGCGCCCGAAGACTTACCTTCAGTTATATAGTTCTGAATTGTTTCAAGCTGTTCTTTGCTAGCTATTGCGCCGACAAGCACGTTGTCATCTAATGGATCTCCCACGCTGACTCTCTTTGCCTTTTCAACAACAATAGCCATGAACTTATCCACAATTGACTTCTGAACAAGGATTCGGCTTCCAGAGTTGCAACACTCCCCCTGGTTGAAGTAAACGCCGAAGACAACAGCATCTGCTGCAGTCTCAAGATCTGCGTCTGCCATGATGACTTGTGGGTTCTTGCCGCCGAGTTCAAGCCCAACCTTCTTCAAAGTTCCGGCGGCAGCGGCCATTACCTTCTTACCAACTTCGGTTGAGCCGGTAAAAGTGACCATGTCCACATCTTGATGCTCGGCAATGCGTGCTCCCACGGAACCTTTTCCAGAGACAATGTTTACAACACCATCCGGAATTCCAGCATCTTTGCAGTACTGCCCCAACATCAAAGTTGTCCCTGGGGTTAATTGACTTGGTTTCACGACTGCAGTGCAACCAACCGCCAATGCGAATGGAAGTTTTTGGCTAACAATGAGGAGTGGGAAGTTCCAAGGCGTAATGATTCCAACAACGCCGATTGGCTCACGAAGAATTAGACCAAGGTAATCCTCACCCAGAGCATTGTGTGAATCTCCATAAGAATGCTGAGCAAGAGTTGCCGCGTAGTACCAAATTTCAGCAGTCGCAGCTACTTCACCGCGAGCCTGAGAAATCGGCTTGCCACTTTCGAGTGCTTCAATGCGAGCCAGGATTTCGAGGTCGCGCTCAATGAACTCTGCGACTTTACGCAGTGCACGTGCACGGATTGCACCACTTGTACGTGGCCATGATCCTTTATCAAAAGCTTTACGGGCTACCGAAATTGCAAGATCAACATCGCCAACATCGCCATTTGGATATGTTCCAACAACTACATCATGTCCGGGGCTAATGCGCTCAAAACGTTTACCAGAGGATGCTTCTACTGACTTTCCATCGATTGTCATCTTAAAGTCAATTTGCTTAATTTCTGTAGTCATTGATTCACTTTCCCTGGAATTTCGGTGGACGTTTTTCACTGAAAGACTTAATTCCTTCAGCTAGATCTTCTGTTGTAACCGTTAGTGCTCCCCCGATTGCCTCGAGGACTTCAGCATTTGTTTTACTCTCAAAAGCTGACATCAATTGCTTACCAACTTGTTGTGCTACCGGGGCAACCTTCTCAAGTTGAGAAAGAAGAGTATTTAGACCGCCATCAAGCTCTGTTGCTGAGTAAAGATGGTGCAGCAGTCCCCATTCAAGGGCAATCTTTGCTTCGATTACTTGGCCACTTAGGACTAGATACTTTGTTCGAGAGACACCGATTGCATCAACCAGTCGACCCGTGCCACCCCATCCTGGGAGCGTTCCAATTCCAACTTCCGGTAAGCCTATGCGAGCAGTATCCACAGCTATCTTAAAATCGCATGCAAGTACAAGTTCAAGTCCTCCACCAAGTGCATCTCCATTTATGAGAGCGATTGTGACTTGCGGGAGCTGGGCAAGCCTTCTATAGATGCGGTGACCTGAAGGGATCCAATTTCTACGTGCAGAGTCGCGATCATGTGAAGCAAAACTCTTGAGATCCGCACCAGTGCTAAATGCCTTATCGCCCGCACCAGTCACGACAACAAACCGCACATCACTATTTGTTTCAAGAGTTGCACAAATTGAATCCAGCTCTGTCATCATTTCTGGCGTGATGCTATTTCGCTTCTCTGGACGATTCAAAGTAATCGTCGCAATGTTTTCAGAGATAGTCAGGATTACTTGAGAACTCATACCAAAACCTCGGGATTCTCAAATACAGATGAGTCGGTCGTCTTTAGATCTTGAGCGACAATGAGAGAAATTTCCGATTTATCGAGGATATCTTTCTGTAGGTCTACTCCTGGCGCAATTTCGATAACTGTCAGACCTTCTTTTCGAAGTTCAATAACACATCGTTCTGTTATGTAGTAAACCTTTTGCCCATTCTTGAGCGCTCGTTGACCGCTAAAGGTGATTTGAGAAACTTTTGGAACGAACTTTGCAATTGAGCCATCACTCTTGATGTTGAGGCCATTGGTAGATATTTCAATATCCTTTTTTCCGGCAGTAAAGTAGCCACTAAAAATAATAAATGGTGCGCTTGAGATGATATCTGCAAACCCGCCTACTCCCGCTGTTACATGAGTGCGACCTGGCAGGTCAGAAACGTTTACATTTCCATGAACATCTACCTCCAGGAAACTAAGCATTGCTGCGTTGAAACCTCCACCTTGCAAAAGGGTGAATTGATCACTGCTCTGCATAAGTGCATCAGGGTTATGTGCGCAGCCAAAGGCAAACCCTGTTACCGGAGTTCCACCAACAGCGCCCTGCTCAATTACCCAAGTAACATCTAGGTGGTTCGATTTCTCCGCTAGAACGCGAGGGACTACAGCAGATATGCCAAAGCCCAGATTTACAATCCAGCCTTGTTCAAGCTCCCGTGCTGCTCGGCGCGCAATTATTGTTTCAAGTGAGTACTCAAGTGCTTCCTCTTCACCACCACCTTCGTATTTTTCACCAGAAAGTGAAGGTTCGTACTTTGTCATTGTTGTCTGCATTTGTTCTGCGTCGACAACAATCGCGTCAACAAGAATTCCTGGGACGCGTACGTTTTTTGGATCTAAAGTTCCTGCTGCAACGACACGCTTTACCTGCGCAATGACGATTCCGCCATGGTTATGAACTGCATACGCCTGATCAAGTGCTCCAAGTGGGGAGGCCTCGTGCTCATATGTAAGGTTGCCGTGCTCATCCGCAGTGGTAGCTCGGATTATTGCAACATCGGGCGTCAAGCCAGGATAGAACAGCCATTCTTGACCTTGAAATTCTTCAACTTTAACAAAATCCTTGGGCGTCTTTTTGTTAAGAGCTCCACCTGAAATTCGAGGATCGATAAATGTATCCATTCCCACTTTAGTTAAAACACCGGGTTGTCTAGAAGCTCCAGCTCGATGCATTTGGAAAATCACACCACTAGGGAGGTTATATGCATCAATCTCTTCATTAGCAATCATCTGGCGAATGAGGGGGGGTTCAAGTGATGAAGGACCGCTTGGATATGAACCCGCAATAATTTTCGAAATCAATCCTTTCTTGGAAATATGGTCGATTCCCTTAACTCCGTACATATCCCCCGCTGCAATTGGACTGATAGCCGTGATATTTTTTGGAGAAGACTCCTTATCAAATCTCTCTCCAATTGCCTTAAGTACAAAGTCTGGGCACCCGAGAGCAGAGGATGAGGAGATTGTAAGAACCGCTCCATCCTCAATCAGTTTTGCTGCAGATTCTCCGCTCAAAACCGGGACCTTTAGTCCAGCTCTTGATGTCACAGATTTGGTCATCGCGTGGCGCCATCCATTAAGGCTTCAACGTTGATTGTTTTCTTCTGCTTAACAGATTCAAGTACTGCCACCGCACCGGCGAGAGAGGCAATCCCATCTCTGCCATTTGCCGCTGGTGCACCTTTGCCATTAACTGCAGCTTCAAACTTTCGCAACGAGTAGATATAGAGATTTTCGCGATCATCAGGTTCGATGATTTCATCTCCAGAAGAAGTGCGAAGTCGAATTTCTCCAACAGGGTCTTGCCCCATTACGCCGGTAGCGATGATACTTCCAGCACTGCCATTGATCTCAAATGAAGTAACTCCATGAGGAACGATGAATGACTCATGTGTGGATACCAACGCACCATTGCTCATGCGGAACACACACATTGATGTGTCTTCGATGCCATTTTGACCAAGAGACTTGGTAGATACAAGAGCTGTTGCTTCAGATACTTCAGCCCCGAGCGCAGCACGGATGGTATCAACGTCATGAACCACAATGTCAAAAACTACTCCAGCGCCTTTTGCCGCAGAATCCAAACGCCAACCGCGAAGACGCTCTGGAAGTGATACCGCATGATTAATCCGAGCAGAAAAAACGTCTCCAATCTTTCCTGCAGCGATGATGTCTCGAATCTTGCGATGGGTGCCAGAACAACGTAGGTGATGGTTCGTCGCAAAAACCACGCCGCATTCAGCTGCGATATCAACCATCTTCTTTGCAGTTGCAATATCCATTGCAAGGGGCTTCTCACACAAAACGTGCTTCTTTGCGCGGGCTGCAGCAATTGCTTGCTCTGCGTGAAGCTCATTTGTAGTACTTACATAAACAGCATCAACAGGCCAGTTGACCGCTTCATTCAGATCTGTCGTGAAGTTGGAAATCCCATTATCGGTGGCATAACTCTTTGCACGACCTGCGCTAGAACTCATAACACCGTAAACCTCGTGCCCCAGCTCGCGCATAGCTGGGATGAGTCGTGTTGCCGCGATATCACTGGCGCCGATAAGTGACCACTTCATTATGCGACCTTCTTCCTTGGGGTGCATCCACAGCTTTCACGGATGATGAGTTTGTTATTCAAGTAAACCTCTTTCTTAATTTTTGATTCCCCGGCTACCAATTTCAGTAATGATTCGGCAGCCATGCGTCCAAGCTCGGACACGTTAATTTGAATCGTTGTTAACGCGGGTGATTCAAATCTTGAAGATTCAATATCATCAATACCAATCACTGACAGATCTCGTCCAACCTTGTACTTACTTTCTCGGAATGCTGCCAAGATTCCAGAGGCAACAATGTCGTTATATGCAAGAATTCCAAGATTATCTATGCCATCGGAAATTAGTTCTTTAGCGGCATCAAATCCAGCTTGTCTAGTTGCTCCGTCTCCGATTACCCGAAAATTTGCTCCAGGAATTACGGTTTCTTTCATGGCCTTAGTCATTCCATTGACACGCTCCTCATGTGCTGGACTTCCTACTCGTCCGCCAATAAGAAATATATTCTTTTGCTTATGTGCAAGAAGGTGCAGAACAGCTTTATGTGCACCACCTGAAGTATCTGAACCAATGTAATGAAGTTTTGAATTCATTATTCGGCGGGTCAAAAGAATCGTAGGAATATTTAAAGTGAAGATCCGAGAGATTTCTTTTAATGTAGTCCCATATGCTGGAACAATAATCATTCCGTCTACTCTCGACTCAAGCATGGAATTAATTAGTCGTTCTTGTGAAACTAAATTCTCGGAATGCTGACCTACAAAAACTGACTTTGACTCTGTACCGAGAAATTGTTCAACTCCGTCGGTTAACTCAGCGAAGAATGGGTTGCTAACGCTACTTACTATAAATCCAAGATTTCCTGTGTGCATGCTGCGAAGACTTGCTGCCGCTCGGTTATAGACATATCCAAGTGTTTGCGCAGACGCTTGAACCTTTTTTCGAGTTGCTTCTGCAACTAGAGGGCTGCCTTGCATCACAAAAGAGACGGTCGATTTTGAGACACCTGCATGAATCGCTATATCTTGAAGGGTGATTGCACTACCCATGAGCCTGGCACCCCCTTTTTTTGTATCGATACAAAAAATTCAATGCCCTTAATAAATCACGTCAGGCCGGCCTTGGGAAGAGGAGAAGGTAATTGTTATCAAACCGTTATAGCCCTGACGCCAAGGTCGAGGGCGCTTATCTGGGTAAGAGTTGGTCCAGATTCTTGCGTGACTACTTGGCTCCTAAAACTCGCCTTGAACCCAGAGCCATTAGTAAGGCAAGCGCCGCTGGAACCAAGAGCGCCCATCGTATGCCGATCGCATCTCCCAAGAACCCCAATGCTGGTGGGCCGACCAGAAATCCGAAGTAAGCGATTCCCGAAACCATAGCTACCCCTTCAGAGGCTGCAAACTGGCCGTGAAATCTGTTCTTGGCGATTTCCCCTGCCTGAGAGAACATCATGGGAATAACGGTGGACAGCCCAATTCCGGTGAGTAGCCAAGCAAAAATTACCCCAGGTATCCCTCCAACAATCAATCCGCTGCTGAGTCCAATACCGGCAATTAACCCACCGGCAACTATCAACCTGAGAGGCCCAAACTTATTTGCAAGATAATCTCCAAATAACCGCCCAATCACCATTGCTGCAGAGAAACAAATATATGGAAGCGTGGATATAAATGGTGTTGCATTAAATGTATCTCGAGCAAGAACTGCTCCCCAGTCACCAGCGGCTCCTTCCCCGACAGCCGCACAGGCGCCCAGAAGTCCAATAATTAAGAAGATCTTTGGTTTTTGATGCTTACTCTTTTCTTCAACTGTGTGCTTATCCAATTCTGGCGATAAGAACATCTTTCGAACGGCAAAATTTGCAAACCAAATAAGAAAAGCCAAGAGAAGGCATTGCTGCATAATTGTTACATTTTGCTGAGCCAAAATTCCGCCAACGACGCCACCAGATAAAGTTCCCACAGAAAACATCGCATGAAAGTTGCTCATATAGCGTTTTTTAGCTTCATGCTCCAAAACGATTGCATGAGCATTCATCGCAACATCTTGCGTTGAAAGGCAAATCCCAAAAACGATAAAGGTGGCACATAGGGCTGGAAAGTTGAAGACGGGACCTACTCCCAAAAGTGATATACCCAGAGCGTACGTAGCCCTGTAAGCCACAATCGCACTTCCACTTTTTGCAGATTGTCGGCCTGAAAAACCAAGCCCTATGAGCACTCCCAGGGCTATGCATAACAGAGCAACACCCAGCGCACTGTTTGATACCCCAAGTTTCATTTTAAAATCTGGAATGCGTGCGTAGAAGGCACCGACTGTAGCTCCGTTAATGACAAAAGCCGTCGTAATTGCGATTCGAGCACGTGAATGTATGCTGAGGTGTTTCACGGAATGAGTATAAACATGAAAAAGAGAGCCGCCCTGCGGGCCGGATCGTTGCGCTAAGCGAATGCTCAAAAGATAAGTACTCACTAAAAATACGCATCAATACCCTTGATGATTTATATCAATTAACTGGTGGCGGGTGAAGGATTTGAACCTTCGAAGGCAGAGCCGGGGGATTTACAGTCCCCTCCCATTGGCCGCTCGGGCAACCCGCCAGGGTCGTACAAGTCTTACGGCGCTTTGGTAGTGCGAGCGGCAAACGATACCTTAGGCGCTTGAACTTTAAAAATCACCAGATAAACCAGAGAAGGGCCTGAACTCATGGCTGATAGCAGTTTTGACGTAGTCTCAAAGATCGACCGTATGGAGCTAGATAACGCCATCAACCAGGCAATCCGTGAGATAGATACTCGTTTTGATTTTAAGAATACCGGCGCGAAGATTGAACTCTCAGGAGACAAACTTGCGATTGAAGCAGATACTGAAGAGCGCGCAAAGGCAACTCTTGATGTTGTCAAAGATAAGATGATTAAGCGTGGCGTATCACTGAAGCATCTTGATGCAGGTGAGCCACAACTATCAGGCAAGATTTACAAGATTGCATCTACCTTAAAAGAGGGAATCTCAACTGAAAACGCCAAGAAGGTTGCTAAGTTCTTACGTGATGAAGGCCCAAAATCAATTAAGACTCAGATTCAAGGCGACGAACTTCGTGTGACCTCAAAGAGTCGCGATGATCTCCAGGAAGCGATTGAGCAAATTAAGAATGGTAAATTTGATTTTGCTGTTCAATTTGTTAATTTCCGCTAAGTGAGAACTAAGCGCAGCGAACATTCACTAGGGCTGCTCTTCGGAGTCAGTTCTTATATCTTATGGGGACTCTTCCCTCTCTATTGGCCTCTGCTACAACCAGCTAGTCCTCTGGAAATTGTTTCGCACCGCGCTGTCTGGACCCTAGTCTTCTGTCTTATCGTTCTCTCACTTGCTAAGCAACTTCATTCAACAATAGCAATTGTAAAGAAGCCAAAGATTATGGCTGCTTTATTTCTTACAACTATCTTGGTTTCAATCAACTGGCTGACCTACATCTGGGCGACCAATAATGGCCATGTTGTTGAAGCAGCTCTGGGTTACTACATCAATCCTTTGATCATCATCGCATTTGGCGTATTGCTGCTGCGCGAAAAGATGCGACCGCTGCAATGGCTAGCAGTTGGAATTGCTGCTGTCGGTGTCGCGATTCTGACATTTGATTACGGTCGACTTCCCTGGATCGCAATCGCTTTAGCGTTATCGTGGGGTACATATGGCTTGGTAAAGAAGAAGCTTGATTTAGGAGCGCTCGAGGGCCTCACCATTGAAACTCTTATCTCGCTGATTCCATATGCGGGCTACCTGATCTACCTTAGTAACCAAGGCACCGGACAATTCGGTCAGAGCACTGGATTGACGATACTTCTCATTAGCGCTGGAGCCGTTACAGCTATTCCATTACTTCTCTTCAACGGTTCAACAACTCGCTTGCCCTATAGCACTATCGGTTTATTGCAGTACATAGCACCAACGATTCAATTCGCAATCGGTGTCTGGGTGCTTCATGAAGATATGCCGGTAGCGCGTTGGATTGGTTTCTTAGTTATTTGGTTGGCACTTACCGCCCTTGCGATAGATCTCGTTAGGTCAAGCCGTGCGGTCGATAATGGCATCGCACAGGGAAAATAGCGCACCTGTAACGTCATTTACTGGCAGTGGACCAAGTGCGGCTCGAGCGCCACGTGCTACCTCATTCAGCTGTTCGCGAGATTGACCCAGCGCATCATGTGTTCGAAGAGTCTTTAATACTTGAGCAACCGTCGCTTCATCCTTGATGGGAGCCTTTAACAACTTAATCAGTTCGCGATCCTGAGGGTTCTTAGAGTTCATTACATTGAGAGTTACAAGCGTTGGTACACCTTCACGAAGATCAGTACCTGGAGTCTTTCCAGATTCATGTGATTCACTTGAGATATCAATAATGTCATCCGCTAATTGAAAAGCTACGCCAACTTTTTCACCAAACACGGTAAGGGTCTCTTTAATCTCATTCGGCGCTCCACTGACCATTGCACCGAAACGCGCACTTGCTGCAATTAAAGATCCGGTCTTATCTGCAACAACCTGAAGGTAATGCTCGAGTGGTTCTTCGCCATTCTGTGGACCCTGGGTCTCCATAATCTGGCCAATAACTAGACGTTCAAATGTTGATGCCTGCAGACGTACTGCTTCAGGACCAATATCAGCCAGAAGCGCTGAAACCTTAGCGAAGAGATAATCTCCAGTAAGAATTGCAACGGTATTGCCCCATCGATTATTTGCACTCTCTACTCCGCGACGAAGTGGAGCCTCATCCATAACATCATCGTGGTAGAGCGTTGCAACGTGGGTAAGTTCGCAGACAGCAGCTGATTCAATGATTCCAAACTTATTCTTATCACCGTAGTGAGAGGCGAGAATTGTTAACAAAGGGCGTAATCGCTTACCGCCGGCTGCTACCAAGTGGCGTGAAGTCTCTTCTACAAGTGGGTAATCGCCTTGGATATGGTTAAAGAGTAAGTTCTCGACCTTCTGCATGCTCTCCTTGAGCTCTGCTTCAAGTGCCGGTGCAATTCCCGGTATTCCGAGTGAAGACATTATCGAGTGAAGAATGCAGTGGTTGTAATGAAATCAATCAGCGGTGCTGGGAAGATTCCAAGAATAAGTGTAATGACTGCAGAAACTGTGATCGTGATTGTAGTTAGCGCTGAAGGAATTACAACGCTTGTTCCATCTTCAACTGCATCCTTGAAGAACATCAAGACAATGACTCGGATGTAGAAGAAGGCAGCGATTGCAGATGAAAGCACACCAGCGATAAGAATCGATGTGCTTCCAGATTCGTAAGCAGCCGAGAAGATTGAGAACTTTCCGATAAAGCCTGATGTCAGTGGTATTCCAGCAAAGGCAAGAAGGAAGAAGGCAAATGTTGATGCCAGAAGTGGGGAACGTTTTCCAAGCCCACTCCAACGATTGAGATCGCCTACCTCACCTGATGAATCGCGGACTAATGAGACTATTCCGAAGGCGCCAATTGTTGCAATGCCATAAGCGAATAGATAGAAGATAGTTGCATCAAGACCAGATTTACTCAAGGCAATTACACCTGCCAGTAAGAATCCAGCATGAGCAATTGAAGAGTAAGCAAGCATTCTCTTAACATCGCGCTGAGTAATTGCAACTACAGAACCGAAGACCATTGTGATGATTGCAATAATGACGAGCGCTGGTCTCCATTGCCACTCTGCATTTGCAAAGGCGACGTAGAAGATACGGAGAATCGCACCAAAGGCTGCAACCTTTGTTGCAGCTGCCATAAATCCGGTGATTGCAGTTGGTGAACCTTGATACACATCTGGAGACCATGCATGGAAAGGAACTGCACCGACTTTAAAGAGAAGTCCGACAGAGAGGAATGCGACTCCGATTAAGAGGAATACATCATTTCCTGAACCGCCAACAACGCTCTCCTGAATTCCAGCAAGAGTAATGCTGCCTGAATATCCATAGAGGTATGCCATTCCAAGAAGGAAGAATGCTGATGAGAAAGCTCCGAGCAAGAAGTACTTAAGAGCTGCTTCTTGTGATGCTAAACGGCGTCTACGTGAGAGACCTGCCATGAGATAGAGAGGAAGCGATAGAACTTCAAGGGCTACAAAGAGGGTAATGAGGTCGGTAGAGACTGGGAATAAGAGCATTCCGGCGACGGCAAATAGAGTCAGTGGAAATACTTCAGTAACACGTAGATCTGCTTGTAGCGCCGTTCTCTCTTCTTCTGAACCTGGAACTGCAGCAGCAAGTGCTGTGAAGTTCTCTTGATCAGAGATTAGGAAGATTGCAAGAACGGCAATGATAAGAATTGATGCTTGCAATAGGACTCCGGCGCCATCAAAGGCTACTGATCCCATCGCCGCATCTGTTGAAGACTCATTGCGGACCAGCAGGAGAGCGCCGAAGGCAGCGACCAATGAGAAGAGTGAGATAAAGAGCTGTGAAGAGTGGCGAGCAGCACGGGGTGCAAATGCTTCAATCAGCACACCAATGAGCGCACCGGCAAATACGATCAGAATTGGCGCTAATTGTGAGTAGTTGAGAATTGGGGTTGTAAATTCCATTTACTTACCTGCGCTCTCTGAGGGAGTTGGGTCTGTAAACCCTTGCATCTCAAGTACATGAGCAGATGCCGGATTAATGACATTCAGCAGCGGCGCTGGATAGAAACCGAGTGCCACAATCACTGCAAGTACTGGAGCGATCGCAAACTTTTCACGGAGATTGAGATCTGGAAGGCTCTCATTTCCAGGGGTAACTGGGCCATGAAGCGCCTTCTGGACTGGAATCAATATATAGAGTGCTGCAAGAACGATTCCGAAGGTAGCAAGAATTGCTGCAACTGGATATCGAGTAAATGTTCCAACTAAGACTAAGAACTCGCTAACGAAACTGGAGAGTCCCGGAAGTGCCAGCGATGACATTCCTGCAATAAAGAATGACCATGCCATCACTGGAGTTACTCGTTGCAATCCGCCGAAATCCGCAATCGTTGAAGATCCACGACGTGATGCCATCCATCCAGCGACGATGAAGAGCGCCGCAGTTGAGAATCCGTGGTTGAACATATAGAGCGTTGCACCACTGTGACCTTGTGTAGTCATCGCAAAGATTCCCATGGTGATAAAGCCAAAGTGTGAGATCGATGTATAGGCAATCAGGCGCTTAATATCCTTTGCACCGATTGCAAGGAATGCACCGTAGAGAATCGAGATTACCGCCAGCGTAATAATGACGGGGGTAAAGGTCTTGCTCGCATCTGGAAAGAGAGTAAGACAGAAACGGATCATTCCAAATGTTCCGACCTTATCGAGAACACCCAAGAGAAGAACTGATGTGCCTGGGGTTGCAGAACCTGCTGCATCTGGAAGCCAAGTGTGAAGCGGCCATAGAGGCGCCTTGATAGCAAAGGCTATAAAGAATCCAAGGAAGAGAAGGTTCTGAGTCATTGGACTCATGTAGTTATGCATCTCAGATAGCTTTGTAATGTCGAATGTATGTCCGCCATTATTTCCTGAGATCACGTAGAGACCGATAATCGATGCGAGCATCAAAAGCCCACCGAAGAGGCTGTAGAGAAGGAACTTCACAGCAGCTGCTGCGCGTTCGCCACTTCCATATCCACCAATGAGGAAGTAGACGGGAATAAGCATCGCTTCAAAAATGACATAGAAGAGGAATACATCAGTGGCAGCAAAGACACCAATCATCATCGTCTCAAGGACGAGGATCAGAATGTAGAAAACTTTTGCAGACCAACGGCCACCTTCAGATTCATTCCAACCAGCAAGGACAACCACTGGCGTCAAGAGAACTGACATCAAGATCAATACGAGCGAGAGCCCATCGACACCTACTGCATAGTTAATTCCAAATGATGGAATCCACTCAGCTGATTGCACAAATTGGAAAGCTGTATTTGATGAATCGAAGTTGAACCAAGTTAGAACGCCAGTTACTGCAACGAGTAGAGTCGTAGCAAGTGCTGCCTGCTTGATGCGCAGAGTTTGTTCTGTTGGAATTACAGCGATGAGTAAACTTCCAAGAATTGGAAGCAACATCATTGTGTTTAGTGAGTTCATTGTGTGACCACCCAAATTCCAACCATTAGGGCAATCGCACCTAGAAGAATTAGCACCGCATAGCTACGGGCAAAACCAGTTTGCGTCTTTCGCATCTCAGAACCTGCAGCAAGTGCAGTACGACCAACAAGGCGGACAGTGCCGTCCACTACAGAGTCATCTGTCTTAACCAAGAGGCGAGTCAGAGCTTGTCCTGGACGCATAAATAGTGATTCATTTATTGAATCCTGCATCAGATCCTTACGTGCAAACTTTGTGAAGATTGAGACGTTCTGTGGTGCTTCTGCATCAACTTCTGAGAATTGATACTTAGCAAGTGCAATTCCAACTCCAATGAGGACCGCTGTAACTGCCATGGCAGAGACAACAATTGGCTCAAATAGGTGCTCTTCATAGTGCTCGCCATGTTCGCCAAACACTGGTTTGAGCCAATTCTTAAGAGAATCGCCCCTAGTAAATAGGAATCCAGCGGTTACTGATCCAATTGCAAGGATAGCCATTGGAATCCACATAAGAATTGGTGATTCATGTGGGTGCTGATCTTCTTCCCAGCGCTTTGGCGATGTGAAGGTAAGAACCATTACGCGAGTCATATAGAAGGCGGTGATTGCAGCACCAAAGAGAGCGGTCGATCCAAGGAGAATTCCTTTGATGCCACCTGCGTTAAATGCAGTTTCAATGATTAAATCTTTTGAGTAGAAGCCAGCAAATGGTGGAACACCGATAATTGCTAAGTAGCCAAGACCAAAGGTAATAAAGGTAATCGGCATAAATTTACGTAGCGCACCATAGCGACGCATATTTACTTCATCATTCATGCCATGCATAACTGATCCTGCGCCTAAGAACATGCCCGCCTTAAAGAATCCGTGTGTCAGAAGGTGCATGATTGCGTAGGCATAACCAGCTGGTCCAAGGCCTGCACCAAGAGTCATGTAACCAATCTGAGACATTGTTGAAGCGGCAAGTGCTTTCTTAATGTCATCTTTTGCAGTACCAATAATTGCACCGAAAATCAGAGTGAATGCACCAACAATGACAACTAGAAGTTGTGCAATTGGAGCGGCATCAAAGATGAAGTTAGAGCGGACGATGAGATAGACGCCAGCTGTAACCATTGTTGCTGCGTGGATAAGTGCAGATACAGGTGTTGGGCCTGCCATCGCATCACCGAGCCAAGCTTGTAATGGGAATTGCGCAGATTTTCCAGCTGCTGCAATGAGCAACATGATTCCGATGGCAGTCAGCGCTGCTTCAGATGCGTGATGTGAAGCTTCTTCAACGCCACTAAATGAGACAGAGCCAAAGGATGCAAATGCAATCATGATGGCAAATGAGAGCCCCATATCACCGATTCGGTTCATTACAAATGCCTTCTTAGAAGCAGTTGCATATGCAGGCTTCTGATTCCAGAAACCAATCAATAGATAAGAAGCAAGACCCACGCCTTCCCAACCCACATAAAGGTTGAGGTATGAATCGCCAAGAACGAGCAAGAGCATCGATGCGATAAAGAGGTTGAGATATGCAAAGAAGCGACGACGGTTCTCATCGTGTGACATATATGAAATTGAGTAGATATGAATCAGAGTTCCGACGCCAGTAATCAAGAGAACAAAACAAATTGAAAGTTGATCTAGAAGAAGGCCAGCATCGACATTGAAGGTTCCGACGCTAATCCAGGTGAAGAGCTTCTGGCCCACTGCGCGCTCTTCTGTTGGTCGGTCAAGCATGAGCGATAGCTGAGAAAGACCGACTGCAAATGATCCTGCAGACATTGCAGTACCAAGTATGTGTCCCCACTTATCCGCACGACGGCCTGCAAGGAGAAGGATTAGTGCACCTGCCAATGGCAGAGCGATTAAATACACGAGCGAAGTCGATGTTGTCATAGTTATCGCTTCAACAAACTAGCGTCATCGATAGACGCTGAACGACGTGATCGGTAAATCGCCACGATAATTGCAAGGCCCACTACAACTTCGCAAGCAGCAACGACCATCGTAAAAAAGGCAACAACTTGGCCTTCGAGAGTTCCATTGATTCGCGCAAAGGTTACGAGCGTTAAGTTAGCGGCGTTGAGCATGAGCTCGATACACATAAAGACAACGATTGCATTGCGGCGAACGACTACGCCGACAGCACCAATTGTGAAGAGCAGCGCCGAAACGTAAAGGTAGTTATACGGATTCATTACTTCTCCTCCGTAACTGTGTTATCAACTTCGCCTAATTCAAATGACTTGGATTCCAACATATCCCCACGCGCTTTAAGCGTTGCAGAGATAGATGTTGGAGCAGCTGTTCCATCTGGAAGAAGAGCTGGGACATCGACTGCATTGTGGCGAGCAAATACACCTGGGCTTGGAAGGCCTGCTGCTTCGCCGATTTCGCCAGATCTAAATCGTGCGATTGATTGTTCGCGCTGTGAAGGTCGAGCAACGGTGCGCTGGTGATGCGCTAAAACCATTGCGCCAAGAGCTGCTGTAATCAATAGCGCTGAGATAACTTCAAATGGGAAGACGTAATCTGAGAATAGCTTCTGAGCTAAGCCTTCAACATTTCCATTGGCATTAGCAGCGGTTAATCCGTAAGCCTGGTGGCCAAGAGTTGCGCGACCAATCAGCGAGACAAAGATTCCGCCAAAACCGATTGCTGCTGTAATCGCAATCGGACGTAAACCGGAAATTGTTTCGGTAAGTGAATCTGAAGAATCAACTCCGACGAGCATGAGAATAAAGAGGAAGAGCATCATTACCGCACCGGTATAGACCACAATTTGAACAATTCCGAGGAATACCGCATCTTGAGCAATGTAGAAGATAGCGAGAGTAATCATTACATATGCAAGTAGGAGGGCTGAGTGCACTGCCTTCTTTACAAGAAGCATTCCAAGTGCCGCCAAAACACAGAGTGGGGCAAGTACCCAGAACATAATCGCTTCAGGAGTCTGAATCTCAAGCATTATTTCTGTCCCTGGGCTTGGCTTGGATGAGCTTCTTTAACATCACCGTTGTAATAATTTGTATCTGTCATTCCTGGATACATTGGATGTGGAGGTGCAAGCATTCCCTGACGAAGTGGCGCAAGAAGATCTTCCTTTTCAAAGATCAGCTTCTCGCGCTTATCATCTGCAAGTTCGTACTCGTTTGTCATAGTAAGCGCACGAGTTGGACATGCTTCAACACAAAGGCCGCAGAAGATACAGCGAAGATAATTAATCTGATAAACCGCTCCGTGGCGCTCTCCTGGTGAGAGTTGATTTCCAGGGGTGTTATTTCCGCCTTCAACAAGAATCGCATCGGCTGGACATGCCCATGCACAGAGTTCGCAACCAATGCACTTCTCAAGTCCATCTGGGTGGCGATTAAGTTGGTGGCGTCCGTGGAAACGTGGCGCAGTTGGGGCCTTCACATCCGGATATTGAACAGTCTGGTTCTTCTTAAACATTGTTGAGAAGGTGATCCAGAAACCTTTAGCTTGCTTGCCGAGAGATGCAGGTCCTGGTTGGTCAACTTCTACAAATGGAACAGAGTTGATATCAAGCCCTGATTTTTCGATATCAGAGTTGTTACGTGGCTCGATGAAGTCACTCATTATTTATCTCCTGAAACGCGTACATCGCTGACGCTAATTGATTTAGCGTTTGGAAGGGATGGAATTGGGAAATCTGGAGCTTCTCCTTGAGGCAGTGGCTGGCGTGAGTTCTGCTTTCCACGATCAACGAAGGATGAGATAGCAAGAACAATCAGGACTATGCCGAGTGCAAAGGACATGACAACTGCACGGCTTGCACCCTCCTGCTGTAGAACGCGAAGAGTTGCTACAACCAAAATCCAGATGAGTGAAACTGGAATAAGTACCTTCCAGCCAAACTTCATAAACTGGTCATAACGCATGCGTGGAAGCGTTCCGCGAAGCCACATAAAGATAAAGAAGAAGAGGTTTACCTTTGCAAGGAACCAGATAAACGTAAACCAGCCACCTAGCCACTGTTCTGTAAATCCAAGGCCTGGAGGTGCGTGATATCCCCCAAGGAAGAGTGTTGCTGCAAGGGCAGATACCGCAATGATATTTACATATTCAGCGAGGAAGAAGAGCGCGAATTTGAGAGATGAATACTCAGTGTGGAATCCACCTACGAGCTCACCTTCTGCTTCTGCAAGGTCGAATGGTGCTCGGTTTGTCTCACCGACCATTGAGATCACATAGATAACAAAGGATGGGAATAAGACAACTGCATTCCAAATGTTTTCGTGCTGGGCGCCAACGATTACTGATGTCGACATCGAGCCTGCATAAATGAAGACTGCAACAAGTGAAAGTCCCATAGCGATTTCATAAGAAATCACTTGAGCACTTGAGCGAAGTCCACCAAGCAGTGGGTATGTAGAACCTGAAGACCAACCTGCAAGCACAACGCCGTAAACACCAATTGATGTAACTGCAAGAACGTAAAGAACGCCAACCGGTAGATCAGTGAGCTGAAGCGCGGTCTGAACTCCAAAGAGATTGACTTCGCCAGTCATCGGAATTACAGCAAAAGCCATAAAGCACATGGAGGTTGCAATAATCGGAGCGATGATGAATACAACTTTATCTGCAGCCGCAGGAATGATGTCCTCTTTAAGAGCGAGCTTTACGCCATCAGAGAGAGATTGAAGAAGTCCAAATTTTCCAACGCGATTAGGGCCTGTGCGCAGCTGCATCTTTGCCAGTACGCGACGTTCTGTCCAGACAGCCATCAACGTTGAAACAACGCAAATAACAAAGACAATAAGTGCCTTTACGGCGATGATCCATCCTGGATCTTTTGCTAGAAGTTCTGCAGTTGTCATGCCTTCACCACCGTTACTACGTCACCATGCACTGCATCGAGTGAGATCAAAGTCTGTGAACCAAATGAATTCCGTGGGACCCACACTGCATCATCATGAATATCTTCAACCAGAACAGGAAGAGTGATCGATCCATTCGC
>JBILBB010000058.1:0-6079 GCA_044353955.1 Candidatus Planktophila sp.
CACCAAGATCTACTCGAGTTGCTCCGCCACATTTTGGACAACGTGGATGTGCGCGGTGCCAATTGCTCAAGGCAAGTGCGTGGAGACCAAGTTCTAACTCGCGATCTGCAAGAAGTGAACCGATTTCACGGACAGTTGAAAAACCTTCCGCTTTCTCTTCATCGCTTTTCTCTCCAGCCCATTGTGTATCCCAGGCAAAGAATGGCTCGCGACTTTCGATATCTACTCCGAGGAAGTAGCGGCTTCCTTCTGCAAAAACTTTTGATGAAATCTTTGATGCGACATCATTTGCCGAGAGAAATGTGACTTCGCTACCAACTGCTGCGATTCGACCTTCGGCCATATGAAGGATCTTCGCTTTACTCCAGAGTTGATCGAGTGACTCTTGATTAACTCGTAAATCTCCGGCGCGGTCTATGCGGGAAGGGTGCTGATTTATCGCGCTCACGGGTGCAGGTTACTAGTGTGTGGGGGTGCGCATCACCTCGTGGAATCTCCTGCATGGAATGGCCATCCCACCCGCCTCAAATGCCGATGACCTACAGAGTGCAGTCGAGAATCTAGTCGGCGCTATGCAGAAACTCGATGAGCAGGTCCACTCAGATATCTACGGCTTCCAAGAAGTCGATCACTTCTTACCTCGATCTCATTCGCGGCCGCAGATGCGCGATATTGCAGAAACTTTAGGTGCGCGTGATTGGGCGATGGCGCCGAGCATTATCGGAACTCCTGGAGAAAAGTGGAGACCACTTCGCAAAGATGAGCCAGAGATTATTACCAATAAATCTTCGCATCTCGAACTTATGCATGAGAGTTATGGAATAGGTATTGTTTCAAAAGTTCCAGTAATTTCTTGGCATCGATTAAATCTTGGTAATTCACCGATTGGAATGCCACTTGTTGTTCCAGGTGATGAAACAGGAAAAGGTCGCCCACGCTTTATCTATGTCAGAGATGAACCGCGAGTTGCAATTGCAGCAGTGCTAGAAAATGGTTGGGTAATTATCAATACCCATCTCTCATTTGTTCCTGGTTTTAATCTTGCTCAGTTGCGAAAAATTAAGCGATGGGCGCAGAAGCTGGGTGTAGAGAATAAGTGCCGGGTTGTGATTATGGGCGATCTCAACTTGCCGAAGAATCTGCCGGTTATCGCATCTGACTGGATTTCACTTGTTCAGCAGAATACCTACCCAAGTTGGGGCGCCAAGATTCAATTCGACTACATCCTGGCTCAAGGGTTACGAGAAGGTAAATATCACCCCTTGGTTATCTCACACCTTGGAATTAGTGACCATCTACCGCTCGCTGTTGAAATTTTACATTAGCACTTTCTTGCCGTTCCATTACTCTAGGGCTACCGCTAGAAACTCTCTCTAGAGAAGATATTTGGAGTAACCATGACCGATACTGCAAAGTGCCCATACACAGGTAGCAAGTTAAATCGCGAAGGAACATACAACGTTGATTGGTGGCCAAACCAACTCGACCTATCAGTTCTTCGCCAGCACTCTCCTGTCTCAGATCCAATGGATGAAGATTTTGACTACGCAGAAGAATTTTCAAAGCTCAATATCAAAGCGGTAAAGAAAGATATTGAAGAGTTAATGACGACATCACAAGAGTGGTGGCCTGCAGATTACGGACACTACGGACCATTCTTTATTCGCCTTGCATGGCATAGCGCTGGTACATATCGCACACACGATGGTCGCGGTGGTGCAGGTGCAGGTATGCAGCGTTTTGCACCACTTAATAGCTGGCCAGATAACGGCAACCTCGATAAGGCACGTCGCCTCTTATGGCCAATTAAGCAGAAGTACGGCAAGCGTTTATCGTGGGCAGATCTCATGATCCTTGTTGGTAACTGTGCAATTGAATCAATGGGACTTAAGACATTTGGTTTCGGTGGCGGACGCGTTGATGTCTGGGAGCCAGATGAGACTTACTGGGGCAAAGAGCAAGAGTGGCTTGCCAACAATCGCTACAGCGGTGATCGCGAGTTAGAGAATCCACTTGCTGCGGTGCAGATGGGTCTTATCTATGTAAACCCTGAAGGTCCAGATGGAAATCCAGATCCACTTGCATCTGCTCGCGATATCCGCGAAACATTTGCTCGCATGGCGATGAATGATGAAGAGACAGTTGCACTTATCGCAGGTGGTCACACATTCGGTAAAGCACACGGTGCTGCAGATCCTGGCAAATATGTCGGGGCAGAACCAGAAGGTGCAGCTATCGAAGAGATGGGCCTTGGCTGGAAGAACACATTCGGTAAGGGAAATGGCGCAGAGACAATTACAAGCGGCCTCGAAGGTGCTTGGACTCCAACGCCAACGAAGTGGGATAACACCTACTTTAAGACTCTCTTTAAGTACGAGTGGAAGCAGACAAAGTCACCAGCAGGTGCAACTCAGTGGATTCCAACTGATGAATCTGCTGCAAAGGCTGTTCCTGATGCACATATTTCAGGTAAGACACATGCACCAGTGATGTTTACGACTGACCTCGCACTTCGTATGGATCCTGCATATGAAAAGGTTTCTCGTCGCTTTGCGGCAGATCAAGATGCATTTGCTGATGCATTTGCACGTGCCTGGTTCAAGCTCACACACCGTGACATGGGGCCAGTTGCTCGTTACCTGGGACCTCTTGTTCCAAAGGAAGAACTCATCTGGCAAGATCCACTTCCAGCGCGTTCGAAGAAGGTAATCGGCAAGGCAGAGATTGAAGAACTTAAGAAGAAGATTCTTAAGAGCGATCTCACCATTGCAGAGCTAACACGCACAGCATGGGCATCTGCCTCAACATTCCGTGGAACAGATAAGCGCGGTGGCGCCAATGGTGCACGTATCCGCCTTGAACCACAGAAGAGCTGGGAAGCAAATAACCCTAAGGAACTCAAGAAAGTTCTTGCAACTCTCGAGAAGATTCAGAGCGCCTTCAATAAGAAGTCAACGAAGAAGGTTTCACTTGCAGACCTCATCGTTCTCGGCGGAACTGCAGCTGTAGAAAAGGCAGCTGCAAATGCAGGAGTTAAGACGAAGGTTCGCTTTACTCCAGGTCGCACCGATGCAACACAAGAGCAGACTGATGTCGCATCATTTGCATACCTTGAGCCAATCGCAGATGGTTTCCGCAACTACAGAGGCGCAGAAGACACTCGTCCTGCAGAAATTGCAATCGTCGAGAAGGCAGCTCTTCTTACTCTGACTCCACCTGAAATGGTTGTACTCGTTGGCGGTCTGCGTGCACTTGGCGCAAATTACAACGGTTCAAAGGATGGCGTTCTTACAAAGGAGAAGGAGTCACTTACAAATGACTTCTTCGTCAATATCCTCGATATCAACACGGAGTGGGCACCAAAGAATGGTGATACCAACAACTTCGAAGGACGTAGCCGTAAGAATGGCAAGGTTCAGTGGAGTGCAACGAGAGCCGATCTCGTCTTTGGATCTCACTCAGAACTTCGCGCTCTCGCAGAGGTCTACGCAAGTGCTGATGCAGAGAAGAAGTTTGTTGCAGATTTCGCAGCTGCATGGAGCAAGGTAATGGAGCTCGATCGCTTCGATATTTAAACTAGATATCTAAGTTATAAAGCTATTTCAGCAGTAAGAGATCGGTGAGTTGGTCTTCAGTAAGAAGATCTGCTCGCCGATCTGTCTTTTGTGTGGGCACATAATGGAAAGCTGCAGATACATCGGCGACTGCAACCTTACTTAACTTCGCCCACGCCAATCGATAGACAGCTAACTGCACTGCAGATGATTCACCCAGAATCTTCGATCCTGTCTTCCAATCCACGACTTCGAATCTGTCGCCGTTCTTGTAGACCGCATCGATGCGACCTCGAACCAGAACACCTGCGATCACTGTTTCAAATGGAACTTCAACAGCATGTGGTTGCAGCTTCGCCCAATCAGATGCGAGCCACTTACTCTTTAAATCTTCCAAGGTTTGATCTTCTTCGAGTGGAGTCAGTAAATCGAAATCTTCATCATCGAAGAGAACTTTGGCGTTGAAGTGGCGTTCAATCCATAAGTGGAAAGCTGTACCGCGATGCGAGAACTCATCCATCGCACGAGGCATCGGGCGACGAATATTGAGGGCAAGCTCTGCAGGATCTTGATGCAAAGAGATAAGAGTTGATGTTGATAGACGCGGTGGAAGTGCCACATCATGTGAACCTTTTTTATACTCTTCAAATTCGGCGATGATTGCCTGAGCATCTGTGGCCCAATCTGAATTGGAAGAGCTGAGATCAATCGATGGGGCTGAAGTAACGAGAGCAACTGCTGCCTCAAACTCTGAGCGCTTATCGCCCATCGAATCACGTGGCCAAGAAGCTGTTATCTCGATATTTTCTGCTGGATTTCGATCTGAATCTGCAGGCGCCTCAGGGGAGGCAAGCACCGTGCCTACTTCGCGAGCAATCTTCTCGACACTCTCAAAGATAATCGAAGGTGCTACGGGTCTAACTCCATCGCGCCAGAAAGATGTTGAACAGAATAAATGTGTGCGGGCACGTGTCATAGCTACATAGCCAAGACGGATCTCTTCGCGCTCCTTGTATTCAACGCAGATAGTTGCAAACTTTTCGATTGCAGCTTTTGCTTCTGCATTAGTTGCTGCAGCGTTCCATGAGAAAGCTGGCAGAAGAGCACCATCTCCCCGAAGATCAAATGGAATATGTCGCTCATTGGTGAGCCAATTGTCGGGATCTGATTTATTAGCGCCAGGGAAAGTTCCCTTTGCAAGACCTGGTACTGCAACGACATCCCACTCGGCGCCCTTTGCCATATGGATGGTCAGAATCTGCACAACGCTTGCATCAATCTCTGGGGTTCCGGCTTTCAACCCTCCTTCTTCTTCACTTGCGATATCGAGCCATTGCAAAAATGAAGAGAGCGATCCACCGCTTCGCACAAACTTGGCAGCTTCATCCATAAAGCGATCGAGGTGGCGACGGCCATGTGTTCCGCCATCGCGCAACATCACTTCGCTCTCGAGGTTCAGGTATCGCTCGATTTCAACGATCAGATCGGTAATGGGACCCGATGCACGTGAACGTAGGCGACGAAGATCAGCTGCAAAAGTTGTGAGACGTTCTAGGCCAATGTGAGAGAACAACTTCTTGTCGCACTTTTCGATCTCATCGAGTGCATCGATCGCGCTTCCCATAAATTGATCATCAGCTTCGGCAGAATCTGGATTGCCGGCCACAATATTCTTAACGATGCTGCGGCTATCGGTGCGATGTGTTTCAGAACGTGATCGGGTATAGCGACCGAGCGCAGCGATATCGCGAGCACCTAAATTAATGCGAGGACCTGTTAAGTGACGCATCAGAGCTGCGCCAGAGTTGGGATCATTGAGAATCTTCAGCATCGAGACTAAGTCTGCAATCTCTGGAACATGTACTAACCCACCTAAACCAAGGACTTCAGAGGGTATTCCAACCTTTGCCAGCGCCTCTTGAATCGGTGCAATCTGTGCACGCTTTCGTACCAAGACAGAGAATGTCTTCGGAACCTTCGCATCTGAATCTAAGCTATCTGCCTCTAAACGCTGCGGATTTTTCCAGAGCGGCAGGAAGTAATCAGCAATCGCTTGGCTTTCAGCTTCAAGGTTTTCAAATACTCCACAAGTAAGGTCTCCCTTACCTGCACCTTTGCGAGCTTTAAGAGGTGCAACATCTAAATCTTCCAGTGCGCGAACGCTTGCAGAGATCTCATTGGCCAGTGCAAGAATTGATTGATCATTTCGATACGTTGTAAGCAGCTCATAAACGTTCTTTCCCTTTGAGCCTTCACTCTTTGGAAAATTCTTGTTGAATGCGCCGATTGTTCCAGCAGATGCACCGCGCCAGGTGTAGATAGATTGGCAAGGATCTCCAACTGCCGTAACAGGATGTCCGCCACCAAAGAGGGCAGACAACATGCGCACCTGTGATTGCGAAGTATCTTGATACTCATCGAGGAGAACGACGGGATATTTTGCGCGCTCGAGTGCACCCACATCTGGGAAGTTGACTGCAATATCTGCAGCTAGTGAAATTTGATCGTCGAAGGAGAGTTCACCT
>JBILBB010000059.1:0-6058 GCA_044353955.1 Candidatus Planktophila sp.
TCAGCGCTCGGTATAGAAAATGTGGTTAAGAGAATTATTGCGAGCGCAAACTTCTTCATAGCGCTGCCATCTCTTGTGCTGCATTGGTGCGAGCTATTAATTTTTTCTCATCAGGATAAGCAAGTCGATCGACTATCTCTGCGAGTGGAAACCAAGCAACCTCATCAACTTCACTCTCTTGCGCAGCAAGGACCCCACCATTTTCTCGGAAGAGAAAGTGGTGAACCGTTTTATGAATTCTCATCCCACCAGCCATAAACCAGAAATCAATAACACCTAATGATTTCTCGATAACTGAAACTATTCCGGTCTCTTCTTGAACTTCACGAAGCGCAGCTTCTTCAGGAGTTTCTCCTTCTTCGATATGGCCTTTAGGTAGCGACCAGAGAATTCTCTTTCCAGTTGCATCCTTAAGATCTCGGCGACCGATCAGCAGACCCAACTTTCCAGTTGAATCGACGACAAGTCCGCCAGCGCTTACCTCGTCGACGCGCTTTGCATAAGGAACCTTTGCCGGCGCCTTCTTCTTGGGAGCGCCATCAGGGGTCGTTTGTTCTTGATTTTGGGGGGAGCGATTAGCAGGGCGCCGACGTCTGCGCTTCTTCTTCGTACCTTCGCTGCCCGCACTAGGTGCCGGGGTCATAAGGCAAGAGTACGCGACTAAACTTATCTATTGTGAGCGCAGAGAAAAATAATTTGGGAGCCGCGGGCGAATTAGCGATCCGCTCACTCGTCACCAAAGCCCCTTTAGCCTCCTCTCTAGCGGAAGCATTTAAAGCCAAGGGCTTCCAGCTCGCACTCGTAGGTGGCCCAGTGCGCGATGCGCTCTTAGGGCGGCTCGGTAATGATTTAGATTTCACAACAGATGCACACCCGCACGAAACAAAGAAGATTCTCAAATCGTGGGCAGATAACGTCTGGGATACCGGAATCGTATTTGGAACAGTTGCGGCAAAACGTGGCGAGACAACTGTTGAAGTCACTACATATCGCACAGAGAAGTATGAAGAAGATTCTCGTAAACCAGATGTTGAATTTGGCCTGACAATTGAGGGCGATCTCTCCCGTCGAGATTTCACTGTCAATGCAATGGCACTTGAGCTCACATCTAAAGAGCCGAAGTTTATCGATCCATTTGGTGGCATTGATGATTTAGCGAAGAAGATTCTGCGCACTCCAGCAAGTGCGGAACAATCATTTACAGATGATCCACTTCGCATGATGCGTGCTGCTCGTTTTGCGAGCCAACTCAATTTTGAGATTCACCCAGATGTATTACGCGCGATGCAGACAATGACTTCGCGCATCTCAATTATCTCTGCAGAACGTATCCGCGATGAATTTGTAAAGTTGCTGATGTCTGACAATCCACGTATCGGAATTACGATTCTTGTTGATACAGGACTTGCAACACTTGTTCTGCCAGAGATTCCAAAGTTACGTCTTGAGATTGATGAACATCATCACCATAAAGATGTCTACGAGCATTCAATCACCGTACTTGAGCAAGCAATTTCTCATGAAGATCGATTAGGTGGACCGAATCTTGTTATTCGCCTTGCTGCTCTGCTTCATGACATTGGTAAACCGAAGACTCGTAATCTTATTGAAGGCGGTGGAGTTTCATTTCATCACCACGAAGTAGTAGGTGCTCGCCTATCTAAGACGCGTCTCAAGGCGCTCCGCTTTGATAATGAGACGATCGATGCCGTCGAAACGCTTATCGCCCTACACCTGCGATTCCATGGTTATGGAGATGGAGAATGGACAGATTCTGCAGTTCGAAGATATGTCCGCGATGCAGGTGAATTACTTGTACATCTCCATGTTTTAACCAGGGCTGATTGCACGACGCGTAATGCAAAGAAGGCCGAGCGCCTTGCACGCACTTATGACGGACTCGAAGCGAGAATTGCTAAGTTGGAGACTGAGGAAGAACTTTCTAAAATTCGTCCAGATCTTGATGGCGCACAAGTTATGCAGTTACTCGACTTAAAACCGTCCGCAGATGTTGGTAAAGCCCTTGATTTCCTTATGGAGTTGCGTATGGAGCATGGTCCACTCGGAGAAGAGCGCGCCACCGAAGAGTTAATTCAATGGTGGAAAGCTAGGCGCCATCCCTAGTTGGCAGCATCTTTGAGAAAGAACTTGCGTGGTCGCAAAATTATTGTCGCAACCAGCATCCAAGCAATTGAAATAATGAGTGGCAATAACCAAGAGTCTCCACTAAGCGGCAAAATCCATGCGGCGAAAAGCGCACCTGAAACGATTGCAAAGTTTACGACGACATCGTAGACAGCAAAGACTCGCCCGCGGTAGAAGTCATCAATCTTTGATTGCACAAGAGCATCGTTTGTTACCTTCAAACTCTGGCCACAGAGTGCGGTGAAGAAAGCAGTTGCTGCGAGCAGCACAGGAGTTCTATCAATAACCAGTAGTAGCGCACTCAAGCTTGCAGCAGAGATTGATAGACGCATCCATCGGTGACGCCCAACCTTGCGAACACCAATCGGTGCAATCAGTGCACCGATTACAAAACCAACTGCAGCAATTGTGAGTGTGAGGCTTAGCCCAGCTAAACCTGCCTCGCTATCGGCAGGATCATTAAATGTATTTCTCTCCAGCAAGAGCGCAGCTAAAGTCAGCGCGGTTAAACCACCGCGGTGAATTGCGATTGCAGCAATACCTCGTGCAGCATCTGCGTGATTTCGAAGAAATTGAAAACCTTCGCGCATTTCAATTAAACCTTGTGTAAAGCTGCCTTCAACAATCTCGTGAGGCCGTGGACCAATCTCATCTTTAGCAAGTAACGAGGCAAAGAAGGCTGCCACGAGATAGCCAAGAGATCCAACGAGAATGATGATGGCATCTGCACTGTCCGCATTTGATGACGCATCGAGAAGTTGTCGTATCCCAAGTCCGATTCCGCCACCGAGTACAACCCAGACTGAACCACCGGTAACGGCGAGAGCATTTGCCGATATCAAATCTTTCGGCGTTGTCATCAGTGGAATTCCTGCTGAAAGCCCAGCGAGAATTAATCGGTTGACACCGAATGCGATGAGAACAACAACTGTGATCTCAACACCGGTGTAGCCATTAAAGATAAGAAATGCGACTACTAAGAGAGTCCCCGAGCGAACTAGATTTGAGAAGAGAATTGCGCGCTGCCGCGAAAATCTATCGAGGAGCGTTCCGACAAATGGTCCGACGATGGAATATGGCAAGAGAACTACTGCAAATGCGACTGCGGCATTAACCGCACTTGCTTGGCGCTCTGGCGAGAAGAGAATAAATGAGGCAAGAGCGCTCTGAAAGATTCCATCGGTAATCTGGCCAGACCATCTAACTCTGAGCAGTCGAGAGAGCTTGCGATCTCTCAGTAATTGCCAGAAGTTCATATGAGAAGCGTAGTTAATCAAAGAGGATTATTCTTCTCCTACTATGAAAACGCGACGAGGGTTCATCGATTATTCACTCGATAAGCGCTCAACCCTGCTCGCACTATTTCGCGGAGTAGTCGATGCATGCGATGCAGACCCATATTTAATGAGAGCTGCCAAATACCATGGAGAGAAAGCTGACCGAAATTGTCCGGCCTGTAAGAAAGATTCTTTGGTTGAGATTCGCTACACCTTTGGCGATCAACTAGGACAATTCTCAGGGCGCATTAAGAATGGTGCAGAGCTTGTCGAGATGGAGAAAGAGTTCGGTGAATTCTCTGTGTATGTTGTTGAAGTATGCAGAGATTGTTCCTGGAACCATCTCTGCTCAACCTATTTATTAGGTGATGGCCGTGAGCGTAAAGCACCACGTCGCCAGCGAACTTTGGAGGACGAGGACTTCGCTTCGCTGAAGTAACCATCTTTACCTAGTAATCTAGGGAAATGATTAAGACCAAGTTAATTCGGGCGGGAATCTTTCTCGCTGGATTTGGTTTTGTCGCAGGAGCAACTCTCTTTGCATTTGCCTGGTTTACAGTTTCGATTCCTGACCCAAATGCATATGTAAATAGCCAATCAACGATTATTCAATATTCCAACGGAACCGAAATAGGCCGTATCGGCACACAGAATCGCCAGATACTTCCACTGGCAAAGATTCCGATGAAGATGCGATATGCAGTTATGGCAGCTGAAGATCGCAATTACTATTCAAACCGCGCATTTAGCCCTACAGGTATTGCAAGAGCAATCCTCAACAATTTAAAGTCTGGTTCGCTTAATGGCGAGGGTGGGTCGACAATAACCCAGCAATATGCGAAGACAGCTTTCTTAACACCGAGCCGAACGATCCAGAGAAAGATTAAAGAGCTTGTTATCTCGCTCAAACTTGAGAACGCTCTAACCAAGGATCAAATTCTCGAAAATTATCTCAACACCATCTACTTTGGCCGCGGTTCCTACGGTGTACAAACTGCTTCCCAACAATATTTCAATAGAAATGTGGATCAACTTAACCTTTCTCAGACTGCGGTTATAGCAAGTATCTTGCGCTCACCTGGCTTCTACGACCCAGCGCTCTCTAAAGAGAATAAGGTGCGTTTAGAGAATCGCTTTGCATATGTAATCCAAGGAATGCTTGATAAGAAGTGGATAACCGAGGCAGAAGCGAAAGCTGCAAAGATGCCAGTAGTAACTCCTCGAACGACTTCTGGACAACTCAGTGGCCCTAAGGGTTACATCATTGACGCGGTGCAGAAAGAGCTGAGCAAACTTGGCTTTACGCAAGATCAATTGCTTGTCGGCGGTTATGTCATTAAGACAACCCTGGAAGCTCGCGCACAGAGATCTGCAGTCGATGCAGTAAATAAGTTATATCCAACAAAGGCGCCAGATAATCTTCACGTCGCACTCGTTGCGATTCGACCAGGTACCGGCGAAGTTATCGCTATGTATGGTGGAAAAGATTATGTAGTTCGGCAATTAAATGATGCAACGCAATCGATTGCACTCGCCGGTTCTACCTTTAAACCATTTGCGCTCGTTGCAGCCCTTGAGGCAGGTATTCCACTGACTTCAATGTGGAATGGTGATTCACCACAAATATTTGATGATTTAGGAAAGCCATATGAAGTCTCCAATTATGGCAATGAAGGTTGGGGACAAGTTGATCTCTTAAGTGCAACCCAGCACTCAATCAACACTGTCTATGTTCCACTTGCGATGAAAGCGGGAATGGATAAAGTCGTTGATGCAGCTCGCAGAGCAGGAATCCCAGAAAGCGTTGCAATGATTGCAACACCATCTGTAGCCCTCGGTGTCGCAAGTCCACGCGTTATTGATGTAACCAATGCATATGCAACATTTGCCGCTCAAGGTGTTTATTCAAAGCCGTACATGGTTGCATCTGTAACTGGTCCGAATAAGGGCGTCTTGTATGAAGGAAAGGCACAGACCCAAGAAGTATTCGGTAAGGAAGTTATGGCCGATCTGACCTATGCACTCAAGAGCGTAGTAAATGGTGGAACAGGTGGAGCTGCACTTTCTTTAGGTCGACCAGCTGCGGGCAAGACTGGAACATCACAATCAAATGCATCTGCATGGTTTAGCGCATACACACCGCAACTAGCTGCATCGGTAGCGTTATTCCGCGATAGCGCATCTGAATCACTAAACGGCATTGGTGGGTTAACTTCGGTAACGGGTGGAACTTTCCCTGCGCGAATCTGGACTGCATTTATGAAGGGTGCGCTCAAAGGTGAACCAGTAATGACTTTCCCTGCACCAGCAAATGTTGGTGGGCTCGACCCCGTTGTAATGACAAGCGGCGGCGTACAAACTCCAAAGAAGAAGTAGTTTTCGATGCGCGTATCTCTCCGCGTCGTATTACTGCTCGCACTCTTTACCTCTCTTCTTAGCTTTGCAAAATTTAATTACTGCGCGGCTGAAGATTGGCAACCGCCAGGGCAATACATTCACGCCTGTTACTCCGATATCCCAGCGCTCTATGGTGAGCGAGAGTTAGATACAGGGCGTTGGGCCTATAGCGATGCAGAGAACTCTGTCGAATATCCGGTAGTGCAGGGTGCGATCATGTGGCTTACCGCCAAAGCAAT
>JBILBB010000060.1:0-6049 GCA_044353955.1 Candidatus Planktophila sp.
TTCTACTTCTTGGGACCTCCGGTGCACCCGTCAGAGCGTACCTACCCTTGCTGTATTCCTACCCTGGGGGAGTTCAGCACGATGGCGTCGCACCGGAGATCTGAGCCAATCTTAGGGTTCGAGGCTGACTCGCGACACCGTTACTCTTGGCACGTTGGCAGCTCTCGCGAGCGGCTAGCGCTGGAGGATTCGCATAGCGGCCGAGTGCGCACGCTTGGAAAGCGTGTATAGGGAAACCTATCGAGGGTTCAAATCCCTCATCCTCCGCTCGACGAAATTACGTACGCAAGATTGGAAGAATCTTGCGCAAGAGTGCCCCGATACTCTTTCAGCTATGAGTTCGCTCAAGAGATTCTGGGCCACCTTAATCGTGGTCCTCACCCTCTCTGCCCCAACACCAGCCAGTGCGCATCCAGATTTGGTTCTCTATATCGATACCGCAGCAAATATTGAAACTCAGGGGCAACAGTTACTTCTTGATTACTACATAGCAAAGAGCCAGCAATTCTCGTTCTCAGAGATAGCAAAACTCAATGGCGATCTCATTGAATATGCGAATAGCGAGTGCTTGAGCGCGGTTCAGAATCTAAAGTTATCTACTGGAGAGTTTGATGTACCGCTGCAGCTTCGCTCATCTATTGCACTTGAGAATGTCACTCAAACTGGAGCCGGTGCATGGATCTGGTGCCAGTTTGACACCGATGTGAGTTTCTATGATGTCGTTGAGTTTTCTTGGCAAGACCTAAACTATTCAGGAATCGATGGACATCGAGAATTTAACTTAGGTAAAGGGACTTCTCCATCAAAAGATCTCACTGATTACACCGCGATTACAACTCTATTTGCTCAAATAGAGGCCCAGTTCGCTCTTGAATTTCCAGCGGTAGCAGAATCTGAGATTGCAGAGGAAGTAGATAAAGAAGATGTTGAAGAGGTTATTGAGAGCGAAGTAGAAGAAGAGGTAAGTGAGCCAATAGTTGTAAAAGAGAGCCGAAAAGATTTCATCGAATCAAACAGAGGTGATTCGCGTTCTTGGATTACTAAGTTATCTGATAGATATTTCAGAAGTCTGGATCCAACTCCTGCAATCGTGTTCATTGGTTCAATCTTGGCCTTTATCTTGGGGGCAGTTCATTCGGTTGCACCAGGTCACGGAAAGTCGATCATGGCAGTGCTTGCGCTGGCAGAACATGGACGTCGCCGTGAGATTTACCGATTAGGTGTAACGATGGGCGCTACACACACATTGGGCGTTTTTATCTTGGGCGGCTTGTTTATCTTTGGTTCTAACTTAGTTCCACAAAGAACAATTCCAATCCTTGGAATCATCTCTGGCACACTAATCATCGCCATTGGAGCTTTTTATCTAACTAAATTCATCAAGCATGCGCAGGAACATCGCCATGGACACGAAGATCATCATCACCATGATGATGGAGTAAGTGGTGGGCGAATCGCATTGCTTGGAGTGGTTGGCGGCATGGTTCCAACACCTACAGCCCTCACTGTTCTTGTGGGAACAGCTGCCCTGGGATCTGCTTGGTACGGAGTATTGCTGGTTACTTCTTATGGGGTTGGAATGACACTGGTGCTGATCTTTGCGGGGCGTTTGATCGAGAGTCTCTATCGATATGGCGAAAGCATGGTCGATTCGCGCAGCAGCGCACGGTTTATGGTCGAACGAGCGCCGGTATTTGCGGCGACAATTCAAGTTATTGCCGGTTTCTTCCTTGTAGTCATTTCTTATGGCGCGTTAATCTAAGGGATGAAACAAAAGTGGCGTCTGCTGGTCCCAGCAATTGCGCTATTGCTTTCTCTTTTTCCCGCAAGAAATAAAGGACCGGTTTGCATCAAAGATTAACTTCCTGAAATCGGTGCAAAGCTCTGACAAACGATCTACCTTGGAAGCAGAAGAAATCCAAAGGAACTTAGAATCTATCTGAGGTAATGAGGATAAATCCCTCATCTTCCGCAAGGTATGCGGATATCAAAGTGGCTACGAGGCGATAGTTGTAATTGTTGGCAGCGTGAGATGTTTATTAGACATCAAGCTTGAATACCCGCACTCGTCGCAGAAAACCATTGGTCCATTCTCTGCATTCATAACAAGTTCGAGGTCTTGAGAACGACACAAGAAACACTCTGGCAGATTATTGATTTGTGACATAGCAACCCCTTCTTAGCAAGTAATCGGCTGGGGAAGCACCTTAATTCTCCGCGCAGCCACAGAGTTACTCATGCGTCCAAGGTAAATGTCCGGTAAATAATGGGCGAAGAATCTAAATCTCAACCCCGATGTACTTGGTCTGCAAGAACTCGTGCACGCCATCGAATCCACCTTCACGACCAAGACCCGATTGCTTCACGCCGCCGAATGGCGCAGCAGGATCTGAAAGTAGCCCACGGTTGATTCCGACCATGCCAGCTTCAATACCTTCGGCAAAACGGATTGCTCGCTTAAGGTCTTCTGAGTACACGTAGCTGATGAGTCCGTACTCTGTATCGTTTGCAAGCTTGAGCGCTTCTTCATCTGTATCAAAGAGAACAATCGGTGCAACTGGACCAAAGACTTCGTTAGCAAGAATTTCATCGTCTTTAGAAACTTCAAGGACGGTTGCAGGATAGAAAGCACCGTTACCACTAGGCGTTGTTCCACCAAGGTGAACCTTTGCTCCGCGTGACTTTGATGCATCGACAAGCTCAGCAATTTTGTTGCGTTCCTTAACAGAGACGCTTGCACCGAGCTGTGTTCCAGCTTCGCGTCCAACACCCATCTTGAGCGCTGCCATCGCCTTTGCAAACTCTGCAATAAATTTGTCGCCAAGTGATCGAGCAACATAGATACGGTTTGCCGCGGTGCAAGCAGCGCCACCATTGCGCATCTTCGCCATCATCAAACCTTTAACTGCTTCTTCGACATTGGCATCATCAAGAACAACAAATGGTGCATTTCCACCAAGCTCCATTGAGCAGCGAATAACTTGATCAGCTGCTTCCTTCAAAAGAATCTTTCCAACTTGTGTTGACCCAGTAAATGAAAGATTCTTAACGCGAGAGTCGTGAAGTACTTTAGAAATTCCAGGACCTGATTGCGCAGGAAGAATTACATTCAATACTCCCTTTGGTAATCCGCAACGTTCTAGAATGTCTACTATGGCGAGCGCAGTAAGAGGAGTCTCACCTGCTGGCTTTAAAATCATTGTGCAACCAGCTGCAACTGCAGGACCAATCTTGCGAGTTGCCATTCCTGCGGGGAAGTTCCAGGGAGTAATAAGTAATGAGACGCCGATTGGTTGGTGTGTAACCAAAATTCTCTTATCTCCTGCAGGCGCCATTCTGAAATCACCTGAGATTCGAACTGTCTCTTCAGCGAACCATCTAAAGAATTCAGCGGCGTAATTAACTTCTGCTTTTGCGTCAGGAAGCGCCTTGCCGTTCTCCTTTGAGATGAGCTCGGCTAGATAATCGGCCTCTGCAATCATCATCTCAAAGGCCTTGCGTAAAATTTCGCTACGGACGCGGGGAGCGGTCTTGGCCCAGGATGCGGCGGCGCGGTCAGCGGCATCGATGGCGGCTAGGTTCTGTTCATCGCTTGAGGTGGGAACTGTGGCGATAACCGAGCCATCGCTGGGATCGATTACGTCTAGCTTCCCGCTTCCATCGACCCATTGGCCATCTATATATAACTGTGTGCGCATAAGATAAGCATACTTACGAGTTATGAAATGCAAAGGGAGTTGTCGTGGCTAAGTCTTGGACTGATGGAGCGCCCGAACCTGTTGCACTTCAGGACCACACCCACGTAAAAGACCAGTTCTCATACAAGGTCAAGCGATTCTTCCTTGGTGGTGCACTTAACCGCCACTCACTCGGTCACCAACGTTTAAGCAAGCGTTACGGCCTGGGGATTCTCTCCTCTGACTGTATCTCTTCATCTGCATACGGCTCTGAACAGATTTTGATCGCTCTGCTTCCCGCATTTGGTCTAGCAGCATTTGCAATCTTGATGCCGATGACTGCAATCGTTCTCGCAATTCTCGTAGTCATCACGCTGTCATATCGAAATGTCATTGATGTGTACACAAAGACTGGTGGCGCATACATCGTCTCTCGAGATAACTTCGGCCCAGTAGTCGCACAGGTTGCTGCAGTTGCACTGATGCTTGATTACATCGTCACTCTTGCAATTCAATCTGCAGCTGGTGTTGCCGCAATTATCTCAACTTTCCCTTCAACTGAGCCGTACAAGATGCATATGATCTTTACCGTCATCGTCTTGCTTACTTATGGAAACCTGCGCGGTGTGAAAGAGGCGGGCAAGGCATTTGCATTCCCTACCTACTTCTTCGTTGGTTGCATGTTTATTGTCTTCGGAATGGGGCTATGGCGTTTAGCTAATGGAACACTGCCAGTTCTTGATACAGATTTACCAGGTGCGATTCCACTTGGTGAAGAGCAGGGCCTCTTAACATTTGCTGCAATATTTATTCTGCTTCGTGCTTTTGCCAACGGTGGATCTTCTCTTACTGGTTTGGAAGCAATCTCTGATGGAGTAGCGCTCTTCAAGACGCCTGAACACGTCAATGCAAAGCGAACACTTGTCATCATGAGTACTTTGCTCGGAACTCTTGTTCTAGGCGTTTCGTACTTCGCACACCATATTCATGCAATGCCATATGAATCAGGTGTACCTACTGTGATTTCTCAGATTGCAAAGGCGGCTGTTGGAAACGGTGCCTTTGGCTCATTTATGTTCGTCATGGTTCAGCTCGCAACGATGCTTATTTTATTTGCTGGGGCAAACACTACATATAGCGCCTTCCCATTACTCGTAAATTTTGTTGCAGCAGATGGATACCTTCCTCGCCAATTAACAAAGCGTGGCCACCGTTTAGCTTTCTCAAATGGAATTCTCTTACTCGCTGGTGGCGGAATGCTTCTTGTATTTATCACCGCTGGATCTGTTGAACACCTTGTCGCTTTCTATGCACTTGGAGTATTTACAGGATTTATGCTGGCTGGCTTTGGTATGACTCGCTATTTCCAACGCACCAAACCATCCGGTTGGCGCATCAAAGTCTTTATCAATGGCCTTGCTGGATCCATCTCACTCACTATCGTGATTATTTTCTCTGTCGTTAAATTTACACAAGGCGCTTGGTTAGTTCTCGTTGTTGCTCCAATCATGGTTGCAACATTCTTACGTTTCCGACGTCAATACACTCGTGAGCAAGAGGCGCTCTCGGTTCGCACAGAACATGAGCGTGCAACATCAATGGCCCGCCACAAGGTCACAATCTTTGTTGATAGCGTTGATATCGCAACAGTAGGCGCAGTCAGATATGCACGTAGCTTGAAGCCACACAAAATTAATGCAGTTCATTTCGTTATCGATGATCTTCGTGCAGAGCAAATTCAGAAGGCGTGGGCTGAGTCAGAAGCTCTTGAAGATGTGCAACTCGATCTCATTGATTGCCCAGATCGACGTATCGCAAACTCTGCTCTTGATTACGCCATTCGCAGGACAGAGAAGCCAGATATTGAATTAACAATTCTCTTGCCGCGTCGCTCATATTCACGATTCTTGGGTCGCTTACTTCATGATCAAACTGCTGAAGAGATTGCAGCACCAATCTCGCAGCTACAACGAGTAGTGGCGACGATTGTTCCATTTGATGTAAATAGAATTACATCTCGTAATTCATTGAATATCAAACATGAGAACGAACGCCTTGTTGCTGTTCCAGTGGCACAGAAAGTTAAACCGACGCAAGAGGCTCCAAAGGTATTTGCGCCAATTACGCACTATGCAGATGATGTGACTCCCATTGAAAAAGTTGAGTGGCGTAAGCGCTCTATGGTTCATGGTCGCGTTACCTCAATCTCAACTGCTCCGCGAGGATCGGCTCCAATGCTTCAAGTAGAAGTCTGGGATGAGACAGGTGGAATTACTCTCAACTTCCTTGGGCGACGCGAGATTGCTGGCCTTGAGGTCGGAATGGAGATGCGCGCTGAAGGTATGGTCGGTGAAGAAGAAGGTCAATTGACT